>CAYGIU010000035.1:0-630 GCA_964350015.1 uncultured Gammaproteobacteria bacterium | reverse complement strand
ATGAAGGACCAAGCGAAGATACTTTTGAAGCAAAAGCTTTGAAAGATACAAAACGTCCAAGCGTTAAAAAAACGGCTGATGAATCTCCGGTCTGGAAACCGACTAACATTAAAATTGATTTACCTTTTGACTTATTAAATTCTCGTACTTCAAAACCAACATCGGGTGACATTAAAGCAAACACGGAAATTATTAGGATGACTTTGGAGAAGTTCGGAATTCCTGTAGAAATGGGTGAGGTTAGCGTTGGTCCGACCGTTACGCAATTTACACTTAAACCAGATGAAGGTATTAAGCTTTCGCGCATTACGGCTCTTAATAATGATTTATCAATGGCTTTGGCCGCTCATCCGGTTCGTATTGAAGCGCCAATTCCGGGTAAAGCATTGGTTGGTATTGAAGTACCGAATAAGTCAGTAGCCGTTGTTCCGCTACGCGAAATACTTGAAAGCGACACCTTTAAAAAGCGCAGTAATAATTTGTTAACCGCTTTGGGTAAAGATGTTTCCGGACAAGTTTGGTTAGATAATATTGGAAAGATGCCTCACTTGCTCGTCGCCGGAGCGACCGGTTCGGGAAAGTCAGTCATGCTTAATGCTTTGATTATCAGTTTGTTGTATCAGAATAATC
>CAYGIU010000034.1:2049-7824 GCA_964350015.1 uncultured Gammaproteobacteria bacterium | reverse complement strand
GATATGATAATAGATTATCACGAACAAAAAGGGGATTAACATCGGCTAATTGAATGGAGAGTCGATGGCGGGTTTTGCTTTTAAATTCAAAATATAATCGCTTTACATTTTCTGCCGGCTTATAGACAATTGAAAAATCTCTAATTTCATCATAATCATAGAACTTTCTACCGACAAAAATTCCTTCGGTAGTTAAAGCGATGGCTACATTTTGCGGATGACGCGCATCATTCATGATTAAAACAAATCCGGCGATGATGACGATAATGGCAAATAAGAAGTTAGCGGTGGTAACGGCGTAAGCCAAAATTCCCAAACCGACGATGGCGAAGAATAGGTACCACAGTTTACTGCGGTCATGTTTTTCATATTCCGGGATATCCCAGCTAATGATTTCTATTATTTGTGATTGATCATCTTGCTCTTCGGCCATAGAATTGATTGACACAGTTACGCTTTTATTGTACCTTAATTGTAGCATACGAGCCCTGAAAATTCCATAAAATCAGGACTTTCGCTGTTTTGGAGGGGTGCCAGAGTGGTTGAATGGAACAGTCTTGAAAACTGTCAGCCGTGAAAGCGGCTCGCGAGTTCGAATCTCGCCCCCTCCGCATTCTTAACAATTAAAAGGAGAGATGCCTGAGTGGTTGAAAGGGGCACCCTGCTAAGGTGTTAGGCTTTAACGAGCCTCGAGGGTTCGAATCCCTCTCTCTCCGCATATGTCTATTTCTGGATATTTCAGAACAGTATTCCGATTGCTTCGCAGCAAGCGTTTTTTGTACAGTCATTTAGTTGAGGTTTTAATTGACAAAGAGGCGCTTCGTTCAAATCTGCATAGTTTTCAAAAACTTAATCCGAACTTAAGTGTTGCTCCGGTTTTAAAAAGTAATGCGTATGGGCATGGGCTTATTCCGGTTGCAAAAATTATTAGTAAGGAAGCGGTGCCGTTTATTTGCGTTGATTCTTTTTTTGAAGCAATGATTCTTCGCAATGAAAATATTGCAACGCCAATTCTTATTCTTGGCTATACACCATTTGAAAATATCAAAGCCTCGAAACTGAGCAAGCTTTCATTCTCAGTCTTAAGTCTTGATGAACTTAAATCATTGGCAGCGAAAGTTACAGTTCCGATTTCAATTCATTTGAAAATTGATTCAGGAATGCGTCGCCACGGAATCATTTCTGCGGATCTAGACGAGGCAATTAGTATTTTACAAGAACATTCAAATATTTTACTTGAAGGAATTTATACACATTTAGCTGATGCTGATGTTATTGGTTCAACACAAGTAAAAAAACAAATCTCGACTTGGAACAATTGCGTTAAACGATTCCGTCAATCATTTTTGAGCCTGCGCTATGTTCATTGTGCAGCGACGCCCGGCTCTTTTTATAATTACGATATTGAAGCTAATGTTATGCGCTTGGGAATTGGTTTATATGGCGTTAATCCAAGTCTCGCTGAAATGGTTTTAAAACCGGTTTTAGAAATGCGCTCTAAAATTACTTCAATTCGAAATTTAAGCACCGGTGATTCCGTTGGTTATAACGCGACATTTACGGCTGATCGTCCGATGAAAGTTGCGACAATTCCGGTTGGTTATACCGAAGGACTTGATCGACGTTTATCTAATCGCGGAGCGGTTTTAATTAATCGGCATCTCTGCCCAATTATAGGTCGAGTTAGTATGAATATTAGCTCAATTGATGTTACTGATCTTCCTCAGCTTAAACGAGAGGATGAAGTTATTATTATTAGTAAGGATCGTGATGATCCAAATTCAATAGAAGCAATGGCGCGAACCTGCAATACTATTGCTTATGAAATAATGGTGCATATTCCGCCGCATTTAAAACGTATTGTTGTTTAGTATAACTTGATATTTTTAGCATCTTCGGTTATACTCAAACTCAGTTTCTAAGCTCCCGTCGTTCAATGGATAGGACGTAAGATTGCGGATCTTAAAATATAGGTTCGATTCCTATCGGGAGCACATATGAATCTTTCATCGCCGATTAACCAAATCACCGGAATCGGTTCGGTTACGGCCAGGCATCTAAAAAAACTCGACATTGTTAGTGTTCGAGATTTGTTGTTGTACCTGCCATTTCGTTATGAAGATTTTAGTCATCAATCTAAGATTGCTGATTTGCAAGCCGGAGAGGTTGCCACTATTACCGCAACTATTGAGTTGATACAAAACAAACGTAGTCCGCGCCGTCGTATGAATTTGACTGAAGCGCTCGTTACTGATGGAACAGATAGCTTAAGAGTTATCTGGTTTAATCAGCCATTCTTAACGCGCAACCTAAAAAATGGTGATGAGATTTCTTTGGCCGGTCGAGTGAGCGAAGATTATGGAGGACTCGTTATGAACTCACCGCAATACGAAAAAACAACTCATCAGGCAATTCATACCCAAGGTATTGTTCCGGTGTATCACATCACTTCATCTTTATCACAAAAAGGTTTTCGTTCGGCAATGTCTAAAGTAATTCATTTGGCACCATCAATTTCCGATTGGTTACCGGCTGCCACAGTGCGCGATCAGAATCTTATTTCTTTAGGACAGGCTTTGCGGCAAATTCATTTCCCGGAAAATCACGATAAACTTAAAGAAGCAAAGTTGCGACTTGGCTTTGATGAATTACTGTTAATGCAATTAAGAGCTCAGAAGCAGCATCAAACATTCGCTAAACTTAAAGCTCCGGCGCTTTTATTTCATGAAGAATTAACTAAACAATTTGTTAGTAATTTGGCATTTGATTTAACTGCAGATCAGAAAAAAGCGGCCTGGGAAATTATTAATGATATTCAAAAAGAGCAACCAATGCTTCGATTATTACAAGGAGACGTTGGTTCAGGTAAAACAGTAGTTGCCGCCTTAGCTTTATTAAATACCGCACTCTCGGGAGCTCAAGGCGCATTTATGGCCCCAACTGAAATCTTGGCTGCGCAACATTTTAAAACCTTAACGGAATTTGTTTCTAAAGTTGATATTTCAATCTGCTTATTAACGAGTTCTTATCATAAGATGTATAAAGATTCTCAGATTATCGAAGCTTCAAAAAAAGAACTAATTGCTGAAATCGCGAATGGCGGAGTTAGTATTATTATCGGAACTCATGCTTTAATTCAAAAAAGTATTAATTTTAAAAATTTAGCTTTGACAGTTGTGGATGAACAACATCGTTTCGGTGTTGAACAACGAAAAGTACTGACGGAGAAAGTAGAGAAGGGAAGGGCGCCGCATTTAGTATCAATGACGGCGACGCCAATTCCGCGAAGTTTAGCTTTGGCAATTTATGGCGACTTAGATGTTTCAGTTATTAAACAAATGCTCGTTGGTCGCAAAGAAGTTCTTACTAAAGTTATTCCCGAAACTAAGCGAGAAGAAATGTATAAGTTTGTTGTTAAGGAATTTGAAGCCGGTAATCAAGCATTTATCGTTTGCCCGTTAATTGATGAATCGGACACTTTAGGTTTTAAATCTGTTAAAGCGGAATTTGAACGTTTAGATAAAACTATTTTTAAAAATTATAAGATTGGTTTATTACATGGGAAATTAAAGACCGCCGAGCGCGAAGTGGTCATGCAGGAATTCATGGATAATAAAATCAAAGCAATAGTTACAACTTCAATTATTGAAATCGGAGTGGACGTTCCAAATGCGACCGTGATGATTGTTGAGGATGCCGATCGTTTTGGGCTGGCGCAACTTCACCAATATCGCGGACGTGTCGGACGCCGGAAAGAGCAAGGTTATTGTTTTCTTTTGGCACCAAAAACTCAAGGACAAGTTAATAAGCGCTTAGAAGCAATGACCCAGTTTTCAAATGGGTTTGATTTAGCCAAGGCTGATCTTAGTTTTCGTGGTCCGGGAGAAGTCTATGGTTTAGCGCAAAAGGGCTTTCCGGAACTACGGATGGCTAATTTTTACGACATTGAATTAATGAAAAAAGCGCGCGATGTGGCCATTAGTCTTATCTCTAACGACCCACAACTTAGTAATTTGCCAGCAATTGCCGCAGAATTAGGGGATTGGCAAGAAAGAGCTCATTTAGAATAAGCCCAGTAAATAGGCCTGTTAAGCCCTAAGATTAGGGCTTTTTATAGTTTATTTGTTGCTATTGACAGAAAAGGCTTACTATGATATAATATGGAAGTAAATGCGGAAGCTTTTACACCTTAAAAACTGAAGAAAAAAACTAAAATATAAATAAAATATAAAGGAGAATTCATTGGATACTAATAACAGCGGTAATAATCAGCGACAGCAGAGCAGACCAAGTCTGCCCTTTGTACGCTTAACGGCACAGCCAGGTACTTTGTCAGCTGACAAGAAGACCTGGATAACCGACATCAGTGTTTTTACGGAGCAAGATGGAAAAGCTCTGGCAAATCAGAAAATAGTAGTAAGGTACAAGGAAACTGAGCTTGAAACCATAACGACAAGCGTTAATGGAACAGCTTCAGTGCAAGTAACAGACACTATTGATACAATAGAAAAAACTTTTAAGCTAACTTTTGTTTTAGTTGGCAAGGGAGGATATGAAAAATCAATTTCGTATCTTGTTCCTGGAATGCTTGGGTCTGTACCTAAAGCAAAGAACCCAACAAAATTTGATGTTGATGCATATGTAAAAGATGACGGAACAATCGTTATCCACGTTCGAGTTCTTGATGAACTGGATCTCGTAATTCCGGGCATAGTAGTTAACTTCAAATCGGAAGGAGCACGCGTGCCTAAACCCACTGATGAGAATGGCTATGTGGACTATGTTCATGAAGCCAGAAAATTAGAAGGTGAACATGACACAATTGATTTTGCAATTGATGTCACTGGTATCGAAGGTGTGTATCATATCAATCTTGATGGTGTTGAAAAAAAACCTGTTAAATCCAATGAATCTAAACCTGTTGAAGTAGCGGCAAAAAAACCATGGCTTTCAAATAACGTTAAAGCAGTTATATTAGTTATCGTTACAATAGCTTTATGGTTTGGTTTCGTTGCATTATTCAGTCATATCGGTTTAGGCACATGGCCTTGGGATAAAACAGAATTAAGCAGCGCTGAAGAAAGATACAACAAAACAGTTGAATTGGTGTATCCAGAGCGCATGATTCCTGCTCCGGCTCCTTCAAGCCACTGGCAGAAAGGTATTTTCATAGGCATAATAGTTATTCTGTTACTATGGTCAGTTATAGTATTAATTTACTGTTTGTTCGTTGCACCCAGTGACGAAGCAAAAAAACTTGGACTATATCTACTGAAGAAATTAAAGAAACTTATGAGAAGCCGATCAGGTCATGGATCTGAAAAGGATTCATTAACTGACCGTATTGAACAGTGGTTTGTAACTAAAGAATCAAAGAGCACCGGAACACATAAAAAAACAACCCCTGGTTCTGATAACAGCACGGATGACAAGAAAGAAGAAACAAATATGCATAATCGCAAATTTCCCTTCTTTAACTCCCTCTTAATTGAAATATTAGTTGAACTGGGAGTTGACTTATTTGTTCGTGGTATAAGACCAAAACACTAAAAAAATCGGAGAAAATAAAATTGAAAATATTCAAAACAGCAAAGGGAATAATCACCCTTTTAATAATCCTATTCGTTCTTGTCCCGATTATGATTTTCATAGTTGGGAAATTCCTTGATCGTAACGTTGGCGATAATATGCCACGTACACAAAAGGTCATGGAAAACGTACAGGATAACATTGATCTTCAAACCGCCAATGAGTTATATACTCCGGGCGTGGAAG
>CAYGIU010000034.1:0-2039 GCA_964350015.1 uncultured Gammaproteobacteria bacterium | reverse complement strand
ATTACTTGAACATCGCAAGACGATTGATGATACTCTTAAAAAAGATATCAGCAATAATCTCTTAACCGGTAATTCACGTGATAGAGACAATGATGAAGAAATGATTAAAAAGATCAGGCACAACGACACAAGAAGTAAGCAACTTAAAGAAGGTATTTCTGGTAATGAAAAAATGTTTGTTGAAAGAATCGAATTCAGTATTAACGATGATGTTGTTAAGACCGGAATTTGGATATATCCTGACGATAAACTTCTTTTCACGGACATTCATGGAAATGCATCTGTTCCAGCGGAGACTAGGCTTTTAGATATAAAAAGCAATCCTTCAATGACGGGTGCGGTTTCAGCAGAATTACTATTGATTCCAAAAGAATCTGGCTCAGCTCTTTTAACAATAATACGAGCACGTTAAGTAAGAAATGTTTCATAAAGGCGAAGAATTATCTTCGCCTTTTTTATTTTTTTAACTATGGTATACTTAATGATAATCTCTATTATATGAAAAAATTTGTTATCTTATCGTTAATATGTGTGCTACTCTTGCCGTTTATTGCCTTTGCGCAGGTCAAGGACCCACCTAAAGATCCTGAAACAACACAAACCGAAGGTGATAAAGGAGCAGGAACCGTTAGTCTTAATAATCCGCTTGGTGCCGGTGTTACTTCTGTACCGCAGCTCATTGGTAAGGTAATTAAGGCCGTTGTCGGGATTGTCGGATCTTTGGCGTTATTGATGTTTATCTATGGCGGCTTCACCTGGATGCTTTCCGGGGGAAATAGTACTGCAGTTGAAAGAGGTAAAAACATCCTGATGTGGGCGGCTATTGGTTTAGTTATTATTTTCATGTCCTACGCCATAGTTAACTTCATTATTACTAAGACGGCAGGTTAATACTTGATTCTTTTTAAAAAAGGTGGTAAAAACAACTTACTACTTTTTTTGCTAGTTAGCAGCAAAATTCTTTTGCGCCCATAGCTCAGCTTGCCCCGCCTTGCCCTCGCCTATTCAGGCGGGGCCGAGGCGGGGTGAAGTAGAGCAGATACTTATGGAGGGAGTATTTACCTATCTAATAAAAGGAATTAATTGTCGCTATTATACTGGAATTTCGAAAGATGTTTATAGACGACTGCACGAGCATAATAGTGGCAAATTAAAAAGTACGGCCAAGAACCGGCCGTACGAGTTGGTATATTATAAAAAACATGCTACATATATAGAAGCGAGAAAACATGAAAAATGGTTGAAGAAAAAAAGTCATGAATACAAATCAAAATTAACAATTCATTAATCCCTACGCGCCCATAGCTCAGCTGGTAGAGCAGCTCCCTTTTAAGGAGATGGTCACAGGTTCGAATCCTGTTGGGCGCACATTATATATTCTAGTTAAGTTTATTTTTTCGAAATAGCTCAGCTTGCCCCGCCCCTTGTGGGCGGGGTGAAGTAGAGCAGCTCCCTTTTAAGGAGATGGTCACAGGTTTGCCCCGCAGAGCGGGGTGAAAATCCTGTTGGGCGCACAAATAAAAAAGCAGCCAAGGTTCTGGCTACTTTAATTTAAAACAGGAGGTGAAAAAGATCTTTATTTTACAATGGTCATTATTTTGACGATTGTTTTTGTTGTATTGTAGGAAAGCGAGTAGAAATAAATTCCACTTGCTAAGCCGTCAACATTAAAAGGTTCTGTATAGTAACCCGCATCCATCCACCTATAAATAATTTGGCGGACTTCGCGGCCAACAACATCATATACTTTCAGGTCCATGAAAGCTCTTTCCGGTACGGAAAAAGAAATGTTGGTGGTAGGATTGAAGGGATTAGGATAGTTTTGATGGAGATCAAAGCTAGGGGGATTCCCAATAACTACATCCTGGCTTAATGGAAAAAATTCAAAGTTTCCATTGTAATCAATTTGTTTTAATGAGTATGAATATACTCCGGAAGCTAATGGATAATTATCATAGTAACTATAACTTGAAGCAGTATTTTTTCCATTAACAAATCCGATGCTATTTCCATTGCGAATTATTTCAAATCCTTTGTTA
>CAYGIU010000033.1:0-7882 GCA_964350015.1 uncultured Gammaproteobacteria bacterium | reverse complement strand
ATATTCAAGTCATCATTAATTGCCACGTTAAACTGATTCTTATAATCTTCGTTTATCTCACCCGAAATTTCACCTAACGCTGAAACAGCGCGGCGCAAATTAGTCAAGGCGGCGCTCGCCTGAATCAATGCCTCTCCCTTAAAATTAATCGACTTTCGATAATGCGTTAAGAAGCACAAATATCTAAAAGCTAAAGCTTCGGATGAAAATTCTTTAGAAACGGATTCAAGAGTCATGAAGTTATCCTTACTCTTAGACATTTTTTCATTCTCACCAATATTTAAAAATTCTCCGTGCAGCCAATAATTAAAAAACTTTTTACCGGTCGCGGCCTCACTCTGCGCTATCTCATTAGTGTGATGGATATTAATATGGTCAACGGCGCCGCAATGAATATCTAAATGATTTTTTAAAAAATGTAAGCTCATTGCCGAACATTCAATATGCCAACCCGGGAAACCGGTTCCCCAGGGCGAATCCCATTCCATCTCTCGCTTTGAATCTTTAGGCGAAAACTTCCATAATGCAAAGTCAGTTGGATTTTTCTTCTCTTCGTTTTTTTCAATACGCGCGCCTTCTTTTAATTCATCAAGTTTTAAATGACTCAGTTTATTATATTCAGGGAACTTTGCAGTATCAAAATATACGCCGTCCGAAGTAACATACACAAAACCTTTTTCTTCTAAGGTTTTAATCAAATCAATTTGTACTTGTATAAAATCAGTTGCCTTACACCAAACATTCGGCTCTAAAATATTTAGGCTTACTAAATCTTTTTTAAAAGCTTGTAAATAAAAGTCAGCGATTTCATAAGCGGTCTTGCCTTCTCGTTTCGCCCCGATTTCCAGTCTATCTTCTCCCATGTCACGATCGCCAGTTAAATGGCCAACATCAGTAACATTCATTACGTGATCAACTTTATAATTGTTGTACAACAAAACACGCTTCAAAATATCTTCAAAGACATAAGTCCGAAGATTCCCAATATGCGCATAATGATAAACGGTCGGCCCGCAAGTATACAAACCAACCGGATCGCCGATTGGCTTAAATTCTTCTTTTGTTCGAGACAAACTGTTAAAAAGAGAAATGTTCATACATACATTATATCCTATCTGTCATCCCTGCGAAAGCAGGGAACCAGCTATTAAAAAATCCCGGCGTTAGCCGGGATTTACAGTTGGAGCCACCTCAGGGGTTCGGACCCTGGACCTACGGTTTACAAAACCGTTGCTCTACCAGCTGAGCTAAGGTGGCATTGATTACAACAGGATAACAAAGAATCGAAATCAGTTCAAGTCCCCTATTTTAATCTTGTCTAAATTCTCATTTGTAATGCCAAGCGATAGCTTGCGGAATAAATCAAGAATATTACCAAGAGTCACTAAATGACGGCGGCCGTTCATATCAACATACCAAATCACACCTCGGTTCTCGACCTGTAAAAGTAGTTTTCCCTTTAGTCGATTGCCAATTGTGGTAAGCGGTGAACTTGAGTCAGCGACAGGAACGCGGAAAAGATCAGTATTTGTAATACCGAGTGATAAACGACGGAATATATCTAGCGCATTAGCAACCGTTACTTGATAACGATTTGCATTTACTGTATCAACATACCAAATTTTTCCGTGATCAAACACCGCTAACAAAAGCCTACCTTTCAATCGATTACTCAATTTAATATCTATTGGCCCTTGTGGTGGATTTGGTTCAGCACTCGATGGCCCTCCTGGAGTTTCCGGTTCACTTATAATTGGCGGTTCGCTTGGCGGAGTTTGATTAATTGTTATTCCGCCTCCCCCACCAGAACTTGTGGTTTCGCTCAATACAGTACTTACAGTATTATTTGAAAGATTTATCAAAGAAATAAGATTGTCTTGATAGCGCGTATAATATAAAAAGTTTCCCGAACTAATCATTCCCATCGGAGAATGCCCAGCAATAATAATTGCTGTTTCTAAATTAGTGCTGGAATCAATCGACCAAATAGTTCCGCCATCAAACGCGGAAACATATAAGGCGCCATTCGCAAGAATAATATCACGAGGCCCACCGCTAAGCGAGATTGTTGCTTCTAATGTTTTTGTATCAGCATCAATAACTGAAACCGTATTGTTCAAATAATTAGTAAGATATAAATTACGACTGTATATTGCAATGCCATAATTACCGGCGCTCCCCACGGGCAAAAGAATTGTATCGCTGACAGTATCAGTCACGGTATCAATAACCGAAATATTATTTCCGCCACTAATATTTAGATCTCCGTAATTAGCTACATACAATTTTGTTCCTAACGCTTTTAAGCCGCGCGGCGCCAAGCCAACCGCGATAGTCGCTGTTACTGTATTAGTAGCTGTATTAATTACAGAAACCGTATGCGATCCGTTATTGGAAACATACAACTTTGAATTAACCATTTCAAAATGACTTGGACGAGCACCAACCGAGATTGTTGAGCTAACGGTATTAGTCGTTGCGTTAATTACTGAAACCGTATTTGAGCTGGCATTAGCAACGTACACAGTAGGAACTCCACTAATAACAGCGGAACTAATTCCCGTTGGTTCAGTGCCAACCGTAATCGTCGCCGTAGTAACACCATCACTTTTACGAATAGCGGAAACTGTATTGTCTGTTTTATTAGTAACATACAAATATTCAATACCATCAACAGTAACAACCGGAGAAATATACTGCGGCTGTTGGCCCGTTGCCATAGTCGTGTACGTACCGACAACAATGTTTTTCCCATCGCCAATATTTCTAACAATCGAAAGATTATCAGGATCAGAAGCAGTGATTGATGAATTTAAACTATAGCTTGTTCGTGTATGTGCTTCTAGATCAGTAACTGAAACACTAGTAATCGCCGTCACAGCTAAATCCGGCGTTGTTTCACCGCTGCCGATAGTATATGTTCCTGATAAAGTTCCTCCGCTCACAGAATTTAATACTACTGAAGCTCCCGTATTTAAACTCACCGTCATTGTTGAGCCGGCCTGTAAGGCACGAGCAAAAGTAGCACTAATTCCAATTGTTTGCCCAGCAACATATCTACCACTCGCTGCCGAAGAACTAAAAGAG
The DNA here is from genome assembly GCA_964350015.1 of uncultured Gammaproteobacteria bacterium. GTDB lineage: Bacteria > Patescibacteriota > Patescibacteriia > Patescibacteriales > Patescibacteriaceae > Patescibacterium. The sequence continues at coordinate 4,795 of CAYGIU010000033.1, read as the reverse complement.
ACTAAATTAGGAAGTTGACTAATCAATGCTTTTAAATTCGTTATGGTTAATGAAGTACCTGGCTGATTACTGATATACACTGTAGACCCAATATTTGTGAAATCAACTGTAGATGCTGATGCTATATTATTAATAATCGTATCCGTTAGAGGATCAATAATTGAAACGGCGCCACCGTTGAAAGCACCAATCAATAACCTGTTATCAATCAGAGCCGAGGTATTTGGAAACGTAGATGTTGCGATTGTCCCGACGATAGTATCCGTATTACTGTCGACAATTACAACTTGGTTGTTAGCGCTGTCGGTTACATAGAGCTTATTTCTAAAAACTGTAGTTGAACGGAAGCTGCTTCCGGGCGATGTTATAGTTGAAACTACAGTATCGCTTGTAAGATCAATGACTTTAATGGTAGTCAGAGCAGAATTTACAACGTAAAGTTTTGATCCTATTCGCGCCATACTTTGCGGCGAAGAACCAACGCTAATCGTCGTACTGACTGTATCAGTTAAGGTGTCAATCACCGACACAGAACTTCCACTAAAGTTATTGACATACAATTTAGTGCCGACTAATACCGGATTTCGAGGTCCTGAGCCAACACTAATAGTACCGACTACAGTATTAGTAAGTGTATTAATTACTGAGACCGACGAGCTGCTATTATTAGCTACATATAACTTGTTGCCAACTAAGGCCGCTCCGTAAGGCGCATTGGCAACTACTATAGTCGCACTTACTGTATTAGTTAAAGTATCAATAACCGAAACTCTATTTGACCCACTATTTAATGCATATAATTTAGTTCCCGAAAGAGTGAGTCCCCGGGGGTTACTTATTACATTAATAAATGAACTTACTGTTAAATTTGATGTATCAACAACCGCAATTGTTCCAGAGGCCGCAACATACACTGTAGTTCCTACGGCGAGTATGTCTCCAATAACTCCCCCTCCTATTGTTACGGTGCTCGTGATTGTTGTTGCCTGATCATTTAAAGCAGCCGCTTCAGCGCCGACCCCTATACGCACTGGATTTACTCCAGGAGTATAATCAACAATTATTACATCATTAAGACTAGCATTCTCAGAAAGATTAAGTGTCAATATAACCGTGCTTCCTGTAACCGAAACAATGGAAACAGACACCGGAATACCGTTTACTAACACAAGATAATCGCTCGTGGCTGGCACTGAAGTATTATCAAGTCCTCGATTATACGTTAAGGTTAGTTTTTTCGCTTTCACTACGGCCGTGCTAATAACCGGAGTCGGGAAAACAAATGAGCCGCCGTTAAGCGTTGCAAAAGTTGTTGTTCCATTAAAGTTTGCGGTTGTTAAATTTACTATCGCTCCATCGGCCAATACAGTCCATGGGCTCTCAAGAGTAAAGTTGCGCGAGGTTGCTATATTCGTAATATAACGACGTGTTTTTGTTCCGCTTACTGAACCGCCATGAACCGGAATGTCCGAAAGATCTCCATTAAAAGTAGCATCACCGATAACTGTACCACCGGCAAGTTGAGAGCTATCGTTAAAAGTAGCATCTCCATTAATACTTCCATGACTTTCTGAACTGTCATTAAAAACACCATCAACGGCTAAGGTTGCCCTATTTCTAGAGCTATCATGAAATACAGCATTGCCCTGAATCTCTCCTCCTGTAAAACCATCCCCAAAATTTTCAGCCGTATCATAAAACTCCGCGCTGCCTTCAACAACAGAATTATTTAGAGAGGCGTCATTAAAAACTGCGTTGCCCTCAACAGTTCCTTGCCCACCATCAATCATGCCAGAAGAGATATTCGAAGAATTGTCATTAAAAACAGCATTACCAGTTATAGTTCCTTCATTAGTAGCGCTTACATTAAGTATCGCGTCGCCATCGAAAATTACTTGACTAAAAGAACTACTACAGCCACCAATAAAAACTTCATCAACGGCAAAAATTGGTGTTCCGCCCGCCGGCATTGTACAATCAGGATCAAGCCAATAGTTGCCGACTTCTGTCGGATCAGTATTAACAGCATTACTAAAATAATAAGTGACAGGAGCATCAGCACCGATAAAAGATCCTCCGTTAATTGCTGAGAATGTAGTCGAGCCATCAAAAGTGGCCCCCGTAACATCAACTTCAACGCCATCAGCTACTACGGTCCAAGGACCGACTAAAATAAAATTGCGAACCGTGACCGTCGGAGTATCATAATATCTAGTTTGTGTTCCGGTAACATTGCTTGATCCATTCCTATCGCCAGTATTATCACTTACATCACCATAAAAAGTTGCGTCAACTCCAACAGGAGAACCATTATCAACCGCATTATCATAAAAAAAGCCACTGCCTTGTATTATTGCGTTAGTCGTACTCTGAGAATCGTCATTAAAAATAGCGTTACCTACAATGATACCTCCGCCATTCCCACCATGCGTGCTGGTACCAAAAAACTCAGCATTACCGTCAACTAGCGCATCATTTAAAGCGGTATCGTAAAAAATAGCGTTTCCCGTTACTTCGCCGTAATTAATACTATTTCCACGGAAAACGCCATCACCATCAAAAATAACACCACCAGTGACAGTGACATGATCTACTGCAAAATTAGGCAACTCTAAAGCCGGATCAGTCAAAAACTCATCATACCAATAGTTTCCCTGCTCAGCCGGACTAGTATTAACAGCATTATTAAAATAATAAACTACCGGATCGGCCCGAACAATCGAAAGACCAAACGCAAAAGCGCCTACAATAAACAAAACAGCTAGGCTTATAAATTTTTTATTTTTCCAGAATTTCTTTTTTTTCATCATCTGATAATTTTAACGTTTAGCGCCTGAGTAAGCAATTGCTCGGACAATATTCCATGCTTCTGCCGTGCGAGGAGAAGTTCCGTAAATCCAGCGATAACTCTTAATGGCGGCTTGTTCACTTTTTAGATTTCTTTGCGACGGCAATAAACCATAACTCATAACCATAATTGCGTTTTCATCGACATTTCGTTTTAAGTCAGGAACTCTTCCGTATATCTTTTTAAATTGTTTGTGCGCAATAGCTTCGGCAGACGTATTACGTTCATTTGGCCAACGTCCTTGTGCAATTTTCAAGAGGTCAGACCATCCGTTACTTGTATCTGGCATTTTCTTAAAAGCCTGAAAATATGAATTCAAAACTCCGGCTCTCTCACCCTCTCCTAAAGCCGAGGTGGTACTTAAACCATAACTTATAAAACGCACAATCTTTGCTTTAGTTTCAATACTAAGCTTTTGATCACGCTCAATAATATTTTTATAAGTATTTAATACCTTAAATTCTTTTTCACTATTAAAAACGCCAAAATTATTCGTTTCAATATTCTTTAAATCATCGGCAATAACAAGTAATATATCAGGCTGCACTGAGGACTGGTTCACAGGGTTTTCGCTAGTACAAGCTCGCTGGGTTGCAGTTTGCTGCGCAGTACTTAAAGTACAAAAACTCGGTGAACTGCTAAGTATCGTTCTGCGTTGAATATTATTTATGCAACTTGTTTCCCATTCACCATACGTAATGGCACTGCAAGAAATGGAGGGAGATCCGCCGCCGCCTCCTCCACCACCTCCACCACTCGGTGGTTGAGCGAGAGTTACTGTTATTCTCGAATCACTTTGAATTAAAGAATAATTAAAAGATGTGTCTTGAGCAAAAATTGCATAATAGTAACCTATCCCAGTTGAGAGCCCTACATCAAGAAAAGCCTCGGCAAGTCCGATATATTGTTGGTTACCATCACTTGTATTTTCCGGATATGATCCAACTTTACGCATTACAATAACCCGCCATAAATCACTACTAGCCGGGTTATCCCAATGTAAGTTCGCTAATCCGGTACCCGTAACTACCTGAACACCAGTGACTGAGCTAGGAATAGTATTATCTCGTGGATAGGTCGAAGCTTTTGAATCTAAAGCAATGGCCGAATAATTGATCGACACATCATAGGCAAAGGCTGCATAGTAATACGTGACTCCATTACTTAGGCCACTATTAAGGTATGAGGTTCCGGCGCCATCATACACTTGCGTCCCATCAGCAACAGTTGTCGGATACGAGCCTAATTTACGAATAACTTTAACTCCAACAAAATCAGGGTCGCCGGGATTAGTCCAGCTAAGTTGAATTGCGCTATCTTGACCAACAGCACTAAAACCAGAAACGGGCGAAGGGTCAATATTATCACCGACAATCATAAGCGGATCACCAAGTACGGTTTGCACATAACCCATTTTCGGCATGCTCATATAAGCCGCTTCAACCCACGGATAACCCATTGCATAACTGGGCATCCAAATTTCCTCACGAGATAGTGAGGTCGTATACGGCTCGTAGACATTTCCGATTCCCCCGCTACCACCAATAGATATCCATTCACCAATTTGTCCGTGATAATGCTGATCAGCATTTTGGAAACCCCAAGCGTTAAATGATTCCCAGGTCGACATAACTGAACCGTTTAACAAATCAAAATCAAGGTGATTAACATTGACCGGATTATTAGAAACGTAACCATCCCCCAAGTTATCTAAATATCCAAAAGATGAATAACCCATAATTGGGTTAACACTTGTTGTTATATAAATTGAACCCGGATATGGATCAAAAATAACATTTTTATTTAAGTTTAATAATTTAGTTCTCGCCGAAGCATAACCTGAGAAGTTCATAGTTGCCGATGAATCAAGAACCCAATAACCGGTATTAGACATGTCAGCATCGGTACCGCGATCAATCATCCCGAGAACATCGCTCAAACTATAAC
>CAYGIU010000032.1:0-7943 GCA_964350015.1 uncultured Gammaproteobacteria bacterium | reverse complement strand
TTATTTGGTCGTCCGACTAATCTACCTTGGGGAATACCGATTAATCCATTTCATCGTCTACCTGGATTTGAAACATTTGAATTTTTTCATCCGACTTTTTTATACGAAGCAAAATTATTAATTATTCTCGTAATCGTTTTATATTTTTTCGCACGGAAGAAAGAATTTCCTTGCGCCTATATTGCCGCTATCTATTTGATTGGCTACGGAGTAATTCGCTTTAGTTTAGAGTTTATAAAAATTGATCCAACGCCAATTATTTTAGGCCTGCGTTGGCCGCAAATTGTTAGCTTAGGAATGATCTTGTTGGGGCTAGGAATAATTATTAAAACAAGAAAAGCTAGGTCTTGACACTAGTACAAAAGCGCTATAACATAGAGTCGTTAGCACTCACCTTAAAAGACTGCTAACGATTCTATTTTTTTAAATATATGAATTTAAAGCCACTATCAGATTATATAGTCATTCGTCCGATTGAAGACGAAGCAGTTACCAGTTTCGGCTTGGTTTTGCCGCAAACTATGGAGAACAAAGATAAGATTAAGAAGGGCGAAGTTATCGCCGTTGGTCCGGGCAAGCGTTTAGAAAATGGCGTAATTGCTCCTGTTGGAGTAACAGTTGGTACAAAAGTTATGTACAAAGAAGGTTGGTCAGTTGAAAAGATAAAAATTGATGGCGTCGAGCATCCGATTGTTCAAGAACAAGATTTAATGATGATAATTGAATAAACATATGGCGAAACAAATTATTTTTGGCGAAGAAGCTCGCGCCGCTTTAAAGCGCGGCGTTGATCAACTTGCTAACGCAGTTAAAGTTACACTCGGTCCAAAGGGTCGTAACGTTGTAATTGAAAAATCATACGGCGGTCCGACTATTACTAAAGATGGTGTCAGTGTTGCTAAGGAAATTGACTTAGAAGATAAATTTGAAAATATTGGCGCTCAGATTATTAAGGAAGTTGCATCAAAGACGAACGACGCGGCTGGTGATGGGACAACAACAGCGACAGTTTTAGCACAAGCAATGATTACTGAAGGCTTAAAATTAGTTTCATCGGGAATCAGTCCGATTGAAATTCGTCGCGGTATTGAATCTAAGGTCGCTTTGATTGTTGAGCATTTAAAAAAGATTAGTAAAGAAATTTCTTCCAAAGAAGAGGTAGCCCAAGTTGCTTCTATTAGTGCTAATGATTCGGAAATCGGAAACATTATTGCTGAAGCTATGGAAAGCGTTGGTAAGGAAGGAGTTATTACCATTGAAGAAGGTCAGTCATTCGGTGTTGAAAAAGAAGTTGTTGAAGGAATGCAGTTTGATAAGGGTTATATTTCTCATTACATGGTTAGTAACTCTGAAACAATGAAAGCGGAAATGTCTGATCCCTATATTTTACTGACTGATAAAAAAATTGCTTCGGTTCAAGAGATTTTACCGCTTTTGGAAAAGGTGGCTGCATCGGGTAAAAAGGACATTGTTATCATTGCCGATGATATTGAAGGTGAAGCTCTCGCAACATTTGTATTAAATAAAATCCGCGGGACATTTAATGTTTTAGCTATTAAAGCCCCGGGCTTTGGCGATCGTCGTAAAGCAAGTTTAGACGATATTGCTGTTCTAACAGGCGGGAAAGTTATTAGCGAAGAAATGGGCCTAAAACTAGAAACGACTGAGTTAGCCGATTTAGGACAAGCGCGTAAGGTTATTGCTTCTAAAGATTTAACAACGATTGTTGATGGAGCCGGAGATAAGGCGGCCATTACTACTCGCGTTGAACAAATCAAGAAAGAAATTGAATTAGCAGATTCAGATTATGATAAAGAAAACCTAAAAAAGCGTTTGGCTAAATTAGCCGGTGGTGTTGCTGTTATTAAGGTTGGTGCGGCTACCGAAACTGAAATGAAAGAAAAAAAAGATCGCATTGAAGATGCATTGAACGCGACCCGCGCCGCTGTTGAAGAAGGTGTTGTGCCGGGCGGTGGCTTAGCTTTAGCTATGGCCGCTAATGCTTTTAAGGAAGCAACTGATAATGACAATGATTCTATTGGAGCCAAGATTGTAGACGCGGCAATTTTAGAACCTATCAAGCAGATTGCGGCGAACGCCGGAAAAGACGGTTCATTGATCTTGTATAACATCATGAAAGAGAATAAAGGTAATTCATCGTATGGTTATAACGCCGCTGAAGATCGTTTTGAAGATATGATTGAAGCGGGAATCATCGATCCGACTAAGGTTGTACGCTCAGCCTTGGAGAACGCCGCCTCGGCCGCGGTAATGTTCCTGACAACTGAAACGGTAATTGCCGATAAGCCTGAATCTAAAGATGATGGTCGTTCACATGGCGGTATGAATCCCGGAATGATGGGAATGTAAGAGAAAATTTTTAAAGAACCGCTCGAAAGGGCGGTTTTTTATTTGCAAAAAAAAATTGGGTATGTTACCATGCTTGCATACATAACCTCTCCCGAATCCGGAGCGGTTATTTTTTTTGTTCGCCCTTGTTTGTCATCCCTGCGAAAGCAGGGACCCAGGCGCGAGCCGCACAAACTTTAAAATTAAATAAGAAGTATGAAAGGAGGAAAATCATACTATGTCTATATACTGGCAAGCAAAAGAAACGGAACATTATATATTGGCTTTACCTATAGTTTGTTAAAACGAATCAATGAACATAAGACTAATAAGTATTGTAGCTTTACTCAACAGTACAATGTTAAGCGTCTTGTTTATTTTGAAATATTTAATGACCCTAATACGGCTATTACTAGAGAAAAGAACTTAAAAAAATGGAAACGAAAATGGAAACATGAATTAATAGAAAAGAATAACCCAATGTGGCGAGATTTGTATTATGACATTTTAAGAGATGTTGGTTAAAGTGTATCCATTGCGCCCCTGGGTCCCTGCTTTCGCAGGGATGACAGTATAGCGCAAAACCCTCCCTTAAAAATTAATCCTATGGGGGAAACTATATGTCATCAAAAATCTTTTCAGCGGCGGTCGTTGGTCTTGATGCTGAAATTGTCGAAGTTGAAGCTGAAACCGGCGGTGGCGAATTAGGTTCTTTTGCTATTGTCGGTTTACCCGACATTGCCGTAACTGAATCTAAAGAGCGGGTGCGTAGCGCCATTCGAAATTCCGGTTTGGAATTTCCTAAACTAAAAGTAACGGTTAATTTAGCGCCGGCAGATTTGCGCAAACAAGGTCCGAGTTATGATGTACCGATTGCGGTTAGCGTGTTGTTAGCCAGTAATAAACTGGCGCCGAAAATCGCGCTTAACCAATCGCTCTTTATTGGTGAACTCGCCTTATCCGGCGTTGTTCGCCCGGTGAGCGGAGTTCTGTCTATTGCGCTTCGCGCCGAACAAGCCGGTTTTAAAACCTTGTTTGTTCCCTCGGCCAATGCGGCCGAAGCAAAATTAGTTCAAAAATTAGATATTCGCCCCGTCGCTCATTTAAGCGAAATTATTAAACATCTTTTAGATGAAGAGGAAATAGTAACTTATCCAGCTAAAGAATTGTGCTTTGAAGACATTGAATCAAGTTTTGATTTTATGCATATACGCGGACAAGAATATGCTAAACGTGCTTTTGAAATTGCGGCGGCCGGCGCTCATAATCTATTAATGTCCGGCCCGCCGGGTTCGGGAAAAACCTTATTAGCTCGATCGATGCCTTCGATCTTACCGAAACTAACTATTAATGAAGCTTTAGAGATTACAAAGATTTACAGCGTTTCCGGACGCTTACAACCGGGTATGGGGCTTATTCGCGAACGTCCTTTCCGTAGTCCGCATCACACAGCCTCAGGCGCGGCATTGGTCGGCGGTGGAACCTGGCCACGGCCGGGAGAAATATCATTAGCGCATCGCGGTGTTTTATTTTTAGATGAATTCGCGGAATTTCCCCGTCCGGTTTTAGAGAATCTGCGACAACCCTTAGAAGACGGTTTAGTTTCAATAAGTCGCGCGGCCGGACAATTAGTTTTCCCGGCAAAGTTTATGTTGGTGGCGGCTATGAATCCTTGTCAGTGCGGTTACTTGGGAGACGGAGAAAAACAGTGTGTTTGTTCTCCGGCGCAAATCATAACCTATCGCAAACGAATTTCTGGACCCATTTTAGATCGTATTGATTTACATATTGAAGTGCCGCGCCTGGCTTTTGAGAAATTGGAAAGCGAACCGGAGGGAGAATCATCGAGTAATGTAAAAAAACGTGTTGAAATTGCTCGAGCTCGGCAAGCCGAACGTTTTCGTGGCTTACCTTTTGTGGCTAATGGCGAGATGTCTTCGGTTGCTGTTAGGGAGTTTTGTCGCATGAATAGCGAATGTCGGACGCTGATGCAAGCGGCAGTTGCTCAATTTGATTTATCAGCTCGCGCCTATTTTCGCTTATTAAAATTAGGCCGAACCATTGCTGATTTGGCTGGTGTTGATGAAATCAAGCAAGAGCATCTGGCCGAGGCTTTGCAATATCGACCGAAAGTTGAATAATTGGTATAATAAAGTCAGAAAAAACTCTCTATGAAAACAAAAATTATCACCCTGTGCCTTATCTTAGTCATAGTCGCTACCAGCGGCTTTGGTTGTAAAAATGTTTCTAAAGATGTGCAACAGAAAATGGAACCAATTACGCTGACCTATTGGCGCGTTTGGGATGGTCCGGATGATTTTGCTCCATTAATCGAAGCGTATAACGCACTACACCCTTTTATAACAATCAATTATCGAAAGCTGACTTTTGACGAATATGAACAGGCCCTATTAGATGCTTTGGCAGAAGATCGTGGCCCGGATATTTTTTCAATTCAAAATACTTGGATGAGAAAATATCAAACAAAGATTGCGCCAATGCCGGAATCAATCACTATGGTTTATCCGATAACTAAAGGCACTTTGAAAAAAGAAGTAATTCCGGAATTGCGGACTACGCGAAGTATAACTTTGGCGGAACTAAAGAATAATTTTATTGATACGGTTTATGGCGATGTTGTTCTTTCACCGAACAACCAATCTAAAATTTACGGTTTACCATTATCAGTTGATACTTTGGCAATGTATTACAACAGAGATTTGTTGAACAACGCCGGTATTGCTCAATTACCAGCTTATTGGAATACTGAATTTCAACAAGATGTAAAAAAATTAACGAAGCAGGATCTAAAAGGTGATTTGATTCAATCAGGCGTTGCCTTGGGGGGCGCCGCAAACATTGATCGTTCATCAGATATTTTAGCGGCATTGATGATGCAGAATGGCGCAGTTATGATGGATGGAAATTCGGTAACATTTAATCAGGTACCGGCAATTTTCCGCGAACGCGGTTATAATCCGGGAATGGAAGCGGTTCGTTTCTACACTGATTTTGCCAATCCATCAAAAGAAGTTTACACCTGGAACAACGAGATGGATAATTCTTTGAAACGTTTTACCGACGGTAAGCTCGCTATTTTCTTCGGCTATTCCTATCATCAGCCGTTAATTCAAGCTCAGGCGCCTAAATTAAATTTTGCCATTGCTAAGTTTCCGCAAATCGAAGGTAACCCTAATGAAGCGAACGTCGCCAATTATTGGGTGGAAACAGTTTCGGCAAAGAGTAAGCATCAAAATGAAGCCTGGGACTTTATTCAGTTTATGACCACTAAGCCGGAACAGGTAAAAAAATATTTGGAAAGAACAAAACATCCAACAGCCTTACGTTCACTTATTCCCGAGCAAGTTAGTAATGATGAGCTTAAGATATTTGCTGAACAATTATTACTAGCAAAGAGTTGGTATCGCGGTCGTGATTTTATGGCAGCGGAAAAAGCAATGAACCAAATGGTTGATGGCGTTATCGCCAACCCTGAGCGACTTGAAGAAGTAGTTAATCAAGCGGCTAGCCGTATTCAGCAAACTGTCGGACAATAGTATGAAAAAATTCTTTAGTTCATACGCTGTAATTATTTCAATCGCTGTAGTGGCGATACTTTTCATGGCTTTCCCGGCATTTGCCGCAATTGTCAGTGGTGATTTAAAAAATCCACCAAACTCCCTTAATAGCTTTCTTAAATTAGGAATTAACGTTGCTAATTATATCCTTGGTATTGTTGGAGCCTTAACGCTTTTGATGTTTGTATACGGCGGCGTTATGATGATTATCTCTGGAGGTTCGGCCGATAAAGTAAAAAAAGGAAAAGATATTATTATCGGTTCGGTGGTTGGTTTAATGATTGTCTTCGGTAGCTATTTAATTGTTAGTTTTGTAAGCAAGACGATGCTTGATGTCGAATTTAATGGCAGCTTACCGGAAGAACAAAAAGCAGTTGATCAAAAACCCGGGACATTGTGTGAACAAAAAGACGGTGGATATTGCGCTAGTAGCACAGCGTCTTGTGCTCAGGGAGAAACTTCTGATCAAGTAGACTGTGAAAAAGACAAGAAATGTTGTTATAAAAAAGTACAATCTACTTGCGAGGCGGTTTTTGGTGGCCAGTGTAGCCCAAATTTAAATAATTGTGTCGCTATTCCAAACGCCACTAATAGTTGTCCGTTGGGAGGAGATATTTGTTGCGAGCCAAAAGCACCGTCTCAGACTGTCTGCGGGCAACCCCTTGGTAACTGCAGATCACTAGGAACATGCTTGCAATGTAGTGGAGACATACTTGATTTTACATGTCCGTCGGGAATGCAGCCCCCGCAGTTTTGTTGTAGTTGTTAACAAATAAAGTATGCATTCGTTTGAACGAAAGGATATTGCTTTTAATCGGGAAACCGTTGGCTTTCAGTTACGACAAGCACGTGAAGAGAGAAAATTAAAAATTGAAGCGATTGCAAAAAAATTATTAATTCAAAAATCGTATTTGGAAGCGCTTGAAAGCGGTGATCGACGCAAGCTTCCGAAAGGAGTATATTCAAGAAATTTTTTACGTGAGTACGCACGATTTTTAGGACTTGATCATCGTGCACTTATTGATCAGTTTGAAAAAGAGTCTGTTAAGCCAGTACAAGCAAAAAGTAATTTATTTGACCGACGCATCGTTGCTAAACGGCACTTAGTTTCTATGCCCGTTGTAGTACGTAACACCATTATTATTATTGCGGCGATTTTTTGTTTTGTGTATTTAGGCTTTCTGGTAAAAAAAATCTTTGAACCACCATTCTTAGCGATAGATAAACCGTCAGCTGATATAACCGCAAGCGAGCGTCAGCTTGATATTAACGGCCGAACTGAGCCCGAATCAGAGATCCGGATTAACGGACAAATAGTTCAGGTAAGTAGCGCTGGTGCCTTTACTCAGACGATTTATCTTGAGCCCGGATTGAACACTATTGCAGTAACTGCGAAAAAAAAGTATAGTCGTAGTACGTCGGATGTGAGGAATATTTTACTCCAATGACCCGATCCCTCTTTTATTAATGTAATTAACGAAATATATGGCAGAAGCCAAAAAATCAAAAACCCCCGTAAGCGCCTCTGGCGATGCAAAGCATAATGCCGCCGATGCTGCAGTAGAACAAATTAGATCAATGTTTGGTGAGGGATCAATTATGAAATTCGGCGATGTTGCCGCTAGTAATATTGATGTTGTGCCAACTGGTTGTGTTTCACTTGATATCGCCCTTGGTATCGGAGGTATGCCACGTGGAAGAGTTATTGAAATATTTGGTCCGGAAGCTTCCGGTAAAACAACGCTCGCACAACATGTTATTGCGGAAGTGCAGCGTCAGGGCGGGATCGCAGCGTTTATTGATGCTGAGCATGCGCTTGATCCGGAGTATGCAAAAAAGATTGGCGTTAATGTAAAAGACTTGTTGATTTCGCAACCCGATACCGGAGAACAAGCTTTAGAAATTTTAGAAACTTTAGTTCGCTCTAACGCAATTGACGTTGTCGTTGTTGACTCGGTTGCCGCTTTGGTTCCGAAAAAAGAAATTGAAGGCGACATGGGCGATTCACATATGGGT
>CAYGIU010000031.1:0-8008 GCA_964350015.1 uncultured Gammaproteobacteria bacterium | reverse complement strand
ATCAATTGCTATCGGGATACCGGGAATTTTTTTCTCATTAAATAATTTATGTAAAATATAAACAACTTCTTGAGTTCGTCCAAGCGCAAAAGCCGGCATAATAATTTTTGTCTTATTCGCTACCGCATCAGTAATAAGTTTAATCAATAACTCATTAGCTTCTTCAACATTGCGATGTTTACGGTCGCCATAGGTGCACTCACTAATAATCGCATCAATTGGTTCTTCGATCATTTGTGGCTCAGGAAGAATTGGAACATGCGTATTACCTAAATCTCCGGTAAAGGCGAGACGTTTTGTTTCGCCGCTTTCATTACTTTCTAAAACGGTAACCGCCGAACCAAGAATATGTCCGGCGTCATAAAACTTAAAACGGCAATCCATTCCGAGCGCGTGCCATTCACCGTATTCCGCCGGAACAAATAATTCACAAGCCGCCTCAACGTCATCAACCGAATAGAGCGGCGGAAATAATTCGTCGCCAGGCTTGGCGTATTTTTGTAAACGAGTAAAATCTTCTAACTGCACTTTTGCCGAATCTAACATTATTAAACGCGCGATATCGATCGTCGCCGATGTCGCGTAAATACTTTTATTGAAACCGAGCTTAACAAGCATTGGCAATAAACCGCAGTGATCAGCGTGAGCGTGAGATAAAATAACGGCGTCGATCGAGTTTGGATTAAATGCGAAGCTTTTATTCAATTCGTACGCTTCACGACGGCGACCCTGATGCAAACCGCAATCTAACAGGATTTTTAATCCGTTTGTTTCTACGAGGTGCTTCGAGCCCGTGACATTTTGGGCGGCGCCGTGGAAGGTGACTTTCATATGCTCAGTATACTTTATTTAGAGGAAAATAAAAAATCCCGAAAAGCCTAAGCCTTTCGGGATATAAAGAACATCGTTTATCTATTTTCAATAAAGAACAAGGCCGCACTTATTTGAGCAAGAGCAAAGTTCTGACAAACCTGCCGCTGCTCCTTTGGCACTGTTTCAATAGTCAATGCGGCTAGCGTAATCATTTCCTGAAACTGCATAAGCCAGGAATCCTTTTTTTCCGCCCGTTTCCAAAGCGGATGGTGTATATTAAAACGCAGAATTCCGGTTTTTAGCTCAAATATCCATAGGATAAATTTGCCATGCATTTCTTCATAAATGTAACGCAATCCAGTACCCTGATGTTTTACTATTTTACGGCGCGTACCGCGAGGTCCAGCTGCTGTATTATGATCACGGTTTTCTATCGCATCCTGGCGCGGAGTAGAACTTCCATTTACTGAAACCGGCTCTCCGTCTTCCTTTCCACCACTTACTAATATTTCCAATTCACTGAAATCGTTAATCTTTCCGCTTTTATGATAATCAACATGTCCCGGTCCGATAGTTCCTTCTTTAATGTTTTTTAAGACATCAAGTAAGTTTTGAAATTCTTCTTTCTTAAAAAGTTCTTCAAACTTCTGTAAGGACTTAACGCCGAGTTTTTGGAATCGTTCATCTTCTTTTTCATCATTAATCTGTTTGGCATATTTTGCACCGACATCTTTAACCCATTTTTCAATATGGACGCAAAATAAAACCAATGCATCATTCTCTTCAAAATGAGTTCTTTCTTTTACAAGCCGGCAATTACGGGACAATATCGTGCCTTCAAAAATTCCTGAAGACAAAACATCAATTGCTTCCGGTGTTAATAAATTATGATCCCTAACAAATGAACTAAAATTTATCCGGTAGTCATTGAATTTGATCCCCATATGTACTACGCCTTTTCGTCCGGTCGGAGTTTTACGTGCTAAATACATTTCAAAACTTGCTTCACTTTCTTTCTTTTGCTCATAAACAAGGATTGGTAACTTCTCACCGCTGAATTCCGGAGCGGAAAATGATAACTGCTCCTTAGTCCCATCATGACGCTTTACCGCTATAGTAATTGTTGTCATAGTGCGACGCATCTTTGCGGCAAATCGTATTAATATCTCTTCTTTTAGATTTTCAACATCAACTCGGCTTACTGTACGGTCAGTAGTAATGCCAACAAGCTTTACTAGCGTCCGCCAGGAAACAAAAGTTTTGTTAAGTGGTGGTTTTCCTCCAGCACGATTAAATATAAGCTCAGGCTTCTCTTCCATTGGAATAGAATCAATTTTCCTTTGCTTTTTAATAGCTTCTGTTTCAAACCGCCATTCTTTGTAAGCTGATGTTTCGTTTTTTGGCGTTGATATAAAGGTAAATTTTTCACATTTACCCAACGGACTGATAAGCCCTAAGCCAAACTGCCCTAAGGAATGTTCACGTTTAATAGTATGACCAACTGAAGTAAGCGCCTTCTCGAACTTCTCCAGGCTCACTCCGTCGCCATTGTCGGCCACAGTAATAATCCGCTGCTTCTGATCAACTTTAATGATAATTTCTGGAGCATTTGAATCCAGCGCGTTTTGTACACATTCATAGAGAACATCAATTATCTTTGGATATGTCTTTGCTAATTCAATAAGTGCTGCTCCTTCAAAAAACGAAAAAGAGCTTTTATTCTTTTTTTCTATTACTTTTGTTTCGCTCATTTTTTACTCCTTCCTAAGCTTTGTTTGCGAGCAGTTTCAGTAGATAAGCCTCCCATGACAATCGCAAAGTTATAGACATTGTTTGTGGTTGTGAATAATTTGTTTGTATTAACAGTGTCGTGAAGAGCTTGGCGCTCTTCTGCTGTTCCTTTGAGCAACTTTTCTGCCATCGGCATCAGCACTGAAATAATTTCATCTACTGAAGTGAACAAATGCTTAAACACTTCCTTATCAACTGTCGATTGCACAACTTTACTTGTATCCATTAACTGACAAATCTCGCGTATCATTTTAAAACGCTCATCACGTTCATCTATTGCTTTTATAAGTTGATCTTCAAAAGCACCGCAAAACTTTGAAACATTTCTTAAACGTTTTTCGCCGGGAACACGGTCACCGGTAATCGGCCGCAGAAAATCATCTTTAAACGGAATACCCATTTTAAGATAGGGTTCATCTTTAATATTGATAATGTCATACGCAAGCAATACTGAGATGGTCTTAAATGGATCCGGAATACGTTCATATTCTATGAAAGTACACTCAGCACCAATAAAGATTTCCCGCAATTTGATTAACACTATGCCGCGTGGCACAGCAGTTTCTCTGACCCATGACTCAACGACCTCTACGGAAACACCGCAGAAAGCAGCTATGAACTCAATTACACCAACTGTCGTAGCTTGAGACATAGCAAAAAACTTTTGTAACAAGTCTTTAAATAACAAGGAATTATCCTCCGTTTTCTATTATATTTAATTAATATTTCAATGTTCTAACAAAAAAATCCTGATTCATTAGTTAATCAGGATTTTAAAGATTTGTCAAGGATTCTACTGATAGCGTTTTACTATAATTTTTTTAGAAACATCGCGATGATTACCGGCTTTATCATAGGCTCGCAAAGTGATTGTGTAATTTCCCGACTGCGGAAAAGGAATATATATCTCTGAACCAATTGGGAAAAATATTTCATCATTAATCTTTAGATAAAAAACGCGTTGCAAGCCGCTCATCGAATCGCTTCCCGTCGCCGTAAAGCGAACTAAACCGCCCGGCTTAACTCGAGTTTCACTTGCTTTCAATTCTAACTTTTCCGGTGGCGTTGAATCAACGCGCGCTGTTATTGATTTAGAAATTAATTGACCATTCTTATTTTGCGCTTCAAGTGTAAATGTATGAACGCCATCTTGTGTAACAGTTTTAAACATTGGCGGAAGAGCTAAAGGCGAAGCAGTATGCGATTGAGCAACAGCCGTAATTGATGCCGGTAAAGTAGGTGCCCAAGAAAGTGCAACGCTCCGCTTCGAGTACCAACGTTCCGGGTTTGGATGAGTTGGCGAGAACACTACTATGCTTTGTTGAGTATCTAGTAAGTCACTGCTATCAAAGCGCAGTGTTGAGTCAACCATCATGCGCAACACATTAGTCGCTAAACCGTCATTAGCTAAGACTTGCGAATCTTCAAGAAAATGTAAAGAGCTTTGTTCAACACCGTCTTGCGGTTTCAAATATAAATCCGTAACAACGGCGCTATTACCTTTGAATCCCGGATTAGGTATTATGCATTCCATGGAAATTTTTCCCGTTTCGGAATTATGTTCAGAAATAATAAAGTTCTGACATATCGAACGATCCATATCAACTGATTGTATTTTTAATTCTTCGGGGTTATAAGACAAGGAGAGGCGAATCGCGTTAATTGCTTCGCCGCCCGAATCAAGCATGACCGACATGCGTTGCGCAAAGCGTCGGTCAAAAACGCCGCCTTCCGGTTGAAAACGCAAGATTGAATTATATAAAGGAAAAGGACGAACCTTAAACTCTATAAAACGATTATAGAAAGCAAATACAAAAGCCAAGCAACTAACAAAATACACGACTACAAAAACAATAGTTAAAGGAGAAGATAACCAGGAGTTTTTTTCTTTTCGTTTTAGATGGCGATGAATTAAATATAAAATAATAAAGAATAAAGCCAATGGAACAAGGGCGCTCAATACCGTAACAATATAGACGTAGGGTAATGGCGTAAAAATTACTGCACCGCTTGGCGATTCTTCGGATCCAGGCAGCCAGAGGTTTTGCAAAATAAACAAACGTAAGCCCGGTAATAAGGCAAAGCGAGAAGCAAAATTAGTTTGAAGAATATCTAGCTCTGGTCGTAAAAATTGTGCTAGCAAATCTCGGCCCACTTGTCTCTTAACGCTTGAACCCGAAAGTCCAAAATCTTTTGTATAAAAAGCTAATTCAACGCCGGCCGGTAAATAGGTTTTAGCAAAATATTTTGCATAGGTTTCATCAGCAGCATACCCAAAAAACAAAGCGCCTACTTTTTCTCCATCTTTATAAATGAATTGTCCGCTCGCTAAAACAGGCAAGCGAGCATCAATCGTGCTTATTTCAACAGCAACGACTCCCTCTCCTGTCTGTATCATTTTCCGACCGAGTGCATTATTCAAAAAGAAATTATCGCCAATTTTGTTATTATTTTTTGAACGCCCCAATACTACTCCGTTTTTATTAGCAACAGCTACTAATGGCGCACCTCGTTCATCTATGGCGAAAGAAAGATATTTGCTTATCTCATCCAAATTCTCGGAAGCGACTGCATCTACGAGTCCGGGTTGAGTCACTAGCTCCGCATTTTTATTCAAAAATTTTTCTAACTCTTGACTTATACCAAGTTGTGTCTTTTCCAGAGAGATCTGAGCGTTTTTTTGAGGATATTTATGATGCGCAAAATATACCAAACTGATTATTGCCAAAAAGGAAACCAATAAGGCAGTACTAGCGACTTTAAACGAAACTGTTTTTCTAAGCTGAGAGAATTCAAGCTTCAAGCTTTTTGATTTTTTGATATTTTTTTTCATTCACTACGCTCTTTTACTTCATCAAAAACCTCTCGTGAAGTTTTTATAATATACTCGGACAAAGCTTTATAATCTTTACCGCGAGTCATAATACAAATCATGTATGGGCTAGGTTCAAAATAAACAATACCGCAATCATGAAGTTGCTGCTCGCCTTCTACGTACGCTCGAATACCGAATTTATGAGCGACTTTAATATCTTTTGGAATATTACCACTTAACCCTTCATTAAATTCGCTTTGTTCTAATACTTTTAAAGCCTTATCTGACATTTCGGCGTTTAAATATGACGAATTATAGAGGATACGGAAAATAGAAGCATACTGTTTAACCGTAATCTTTGTATCATTTAAATCGGCTTCATAACCAACAACCCCTAAATCGCTCAAAGTACGCCGAATAACTTCAAGGTTTGGGCCCTTTGTTTCCAACCAGGCGACAAGCATATCAGTTGCTCGATTGTCGGAATACACAATCATATAATGCACCAACTCCTCTATTGTATATTCTGTATTAGCCTTTAATGTTTTGCCAGCTTCCATAAGCTGAGAATTTTGCGCAAAACCCATTGGGGTACGTAATTTTTCTTTAAGCAGTTTCGGATCATGCTCAATAGATTTATATACCGCAACCATTGTTGGCAACTTCAACAAGCTCATCGGTGCGAAATCTTCTTGTTCGTTAAAATAAAAAGTTGGTCCGTTGTTTAAATCTCTAAAGTAGAGAGAGGCATTACTTATTTTTCCAAGTTTCTTTTGATTTTCAAGCTCTGCTAAAAGTTCTTTCTTAAAAACGGTATATTCAACCTGCTCAGGGGCATCGTCGCCGCAACGTAAGGGGTTAATATGAGAATATTCGCAACTTTTATCTTCAGAATTTTGAGATCGCTTTGTGTCGTCCGAACTCTGAACCATATACAAAAGTCCCATGGCAAAGCCACAGATCAAGATAATTATATGAATGTAATATTTTTTGAGAAAATTCATAATAATATCTATAGTATATCGCTTTTTGGGCTTGCTGACAAATTTATTTTCCGTTTGACAAGCTCAATAATTGCGCGTAAGATTGTCAATTAATAAGAAATTACGAACTTTAACAAGGGGACTTAAAAGATGAAAACCTCCGCAATATACGCTGCAAGTTTTGATCCGCCAACAAACGGACATTTATGGGTAATTGAAGAAGCAGTAAAATTGTTTTCCGATTTACGGATTGTTATCGGGATTAACCCGAAAAAAGAGCCGATGTTTTCTCTTACTGAGAGAATTTGGATGTTAAAAGAAATGACTAAGCATTTGGGCTCGGCCATAACAATTCAAACAATGTATGACCGCTTTCTCGTTGATTTCGGACCTAAGATGAATATCAATCACATTGTAAGAGGCATACGTTCGGCAAGCGATTATGAATACGAGAAACAAATGAATGATATTAATCGCAAGATTAATAAAAACGTTACTGCTTGGTATGTAATACCACCGCCGGAAATCGCTTCAACCAGTTCAAGTACTGTAAAATCATTAATCGGACCGGCCGGCTGGGAATTGGAACTAACAAAATATGTTCCTGATAGCTGCTTATTATATATTATGAAAAAAGGCAGCACTTTATACAAACGCTTACAGGAAATGGGGCTGCGCTCGACTTCGGAAAGAAAAGAATTATATTTCTGGAAGACCTTGATCAGCGCGTACACAAATCCCGGACGTCAGTATCATAACTTCAAACATATCGCCCGTACATTAAAAGATTTTCATGAACATGGCTTCTTAAATACTTATCAACCAAAGCCTCGACCAATGGTAGAAATGGAATTCCCTATTGCTATGGAATTGGCAATTTGGTTTCATGATGTTCATTATGTACCTAACGATCCACTGAATGAACAAAAAAGCGCGGACATTGCCGCCAATTGGTTATTCGGTCTTCCGAAAAATGTAATTGCTCGTGTTAAAGAATTAATTTTAGCAACGCGACATACAGTTCCAATTGACCCGGCAGACAAAGAAGCGGCTTTTATCATTGACCTGGATTTATCAATCCTTGGAAAAGATGAAGATATTTTTGATGAATATGATTCCGGCATCCGTCACGAATTCTCTAAATTCTCTGATCTTACTTATGCCCGCGGCAGAATTGATTTCTTAAACACAATTCTAGCTCGTGAAAGAATATTTACTCATGACTATTTCTTCCGTGAATACGAAGAAAAAGCTCGAGCAAATATTACTCGAACCATTGATAGATTAGAACGTTCATTATTATAAACAAAGCGAAAGGATTGTCTTAGGACAATCCTTTTTTGCTATCTTCGTGATTATAGTTTTTCAATTCTTTGCGTCGTTTCATATAATCAGGAATCGTCAATTCAACTAGTTTCCAAAAACGCGGCGAATGATTATGTTCCTTAAGATGGCATAATTCATGGACAATAATATAATCGGCTAAGTCTTTAGGTAGTAAGGCAATTTTATAATTAAAGTTAAGACTGCCTTTTCTCGAGCAAGAACCCCAACGCGTCGATTGATTACGGATACTGATATTTTTAAACTTCAGTTTATATAGCTT
>CAYGIU010000030.1:0-8074 GCA_964350015.1 uncultured Gammaproteobacteria bacterium | reverse complement strand
GTTATAATGTTTCTTCATATCTATCTATTATACGTTCGGCTGCACAAAACGGTCAATTCCAAAGCTTTCAATGGCCTGAGAAATTGAGAGCAAACGAGCCTCTGCCTGTAATGGAGCAATAATCTGAATTCCGATTGGTAAGGGACTTTTTGCTGCCGGAACCGAGATAGCCGGAAGTCCGGCAAGCGACGATGGAGCTAAAAATAAATCTTCAAGATACATTTCTAATGGTTTTTTATTCTTGGAGCCAATCTTGAACGCTGGAGTCGGTGTTGTTGGAGTCATAATTAAATCGCAACGAGAAAAAGCATTTGTAAATTCACTGATAATTTTTGTTCTGACTTTTTGTGCTCGAATATAATAGGCGTCATAATATCCCGCGCTCAAACAATAAGTGCCGAGCATAATACGTCGCTTTACTTCCGGTCCAAATCCCGATTCACGAACTGCTTCATAGCTTTCAGAAATTTTTTTCTTTCCTTTAGTCGAACCAAAACGTAAGCCATCAAAGCGAGCTAGATTCGAACTGACTTCACTCGGTGTAATAATATAGTATGCGGCTATCGCATATTCGCTCGATGGCAAAGAAACTTTTACTATTTTTGCTCCGGCTTTTTTTATTTCGCCAATCGTTCTATCAAATTCTTTTTTTACAGGACCAGATACTTTAAAATCAGGGACGCCGATTCTTACATTTTTCCAATCAATTTTAGAAGACAAAGTATACTTTGTTTTTTTAGTTGGTAAGCTTGTTGCATCAAGAGTGTCGTGACCGGCTATTGTCTGCAAGACCAATGCTGCGTCTCTAACATCTTTTGCTAAAACGCCGGGAACATCGGTTGAGCTAGTCATCGAAATCAAACCAAAACGCGAACACAAACCATAACTCGGCTTAAGTCCAACAACGCCACAAAAAGCAGCCGGATGCCGCACCGAACCGCCGGTATCAGTTCCCAACGCAAATAAACAAAAGTTAGCAGCCACCGCCGCAGCCGAACCGCCCGAAGATCCACCGGCAACACGGGTCGAATCAAAAGGATTTTTTGTCACGCCAAAGGCACTGTATTCGGTAGACGCACCATGAGCAAATTCGTCCAAGTTTGTTTTTGCCAAAAGAATAGCTCCGGCAGCCTTTAATTTTTTTATAACTGTCGCATCATAGGGCGCAATATAATTTTCAAGCATTTTCGAAGCTGCCGTAGTTCGCAATCCCTTAGTCATAATATTATCTTTGGCGACAAACGGAATTCCTAATAATGCTCCTCGCTCACCCGCTAAAAGACGTTTATCTGCTTCTTTAGCAGCAATGCGTGCTCCGATTTCATCAATCGTTAAACAGATATTAAATTTTTTATTATGTTGCTTAATCGCTTTTAAACAAGCCTCTGTTAAGGAGTGCGCTGAAATTTCTTTAGCGTCGAGCTGTTTTCGAGCCGCAGCGATTGTTAATTCATTTAGTTTCATGATTCAAAAATTCGAGGAACAGAAATCAAACGCTTCTTTGTATGCGGCGCTTGCGCCAAAGCAGCTTCACGCTCAGATTCATCCCACAGCGTTACGCTGTCGGAGCGCAAATCACTCGCTTCTATCAAACGTGTGGTTGCATCAATTGAACTAACGTTAACTTGCGCAATATGCTCGACATACTTAACAATACCGCTGATTTCTCGGCGGTACTGATCAATTTCTTTTTCAGTTAATGTTAATCGCGCCAGTTTCGCGATATGTTTAATATCCTTTGCTGATAATGACATATTATTTTACACAACGAAAACCTATAACTGTCTGAGTTGCATCTCCCGTTCCACGGTCTAACAGCAATCCATACAAACCTCCGTCAGTTGTCGCAGTTGATAAAACACTTCCGCCTCTTTGCATAGCATTACCGTTTGTCGTGCAGCCGTAGTACTCACCAATCTTTTCAGTCGAAGTCCATGATGAATTAGAAGGTCCAGAGGCACCACGTTCATAATCATCCAATGCAGCATTGTTCCATTGCAAATAACCGGCAGTAGTATCGTAATTCCCCGCTCCAGTTCCTCCGGTACAAGTTGCATCAAGCCACTCAGAAACATTTCCGGAAAAATCATTAATAGTATCACTACTTGAAAGTACATGCGTTCGCTTATAATCAAAAGTTGCTCCGCCAGATCCATAAGCCAATGTACCATCCATAGCATTAGTAACGTTATAGTTTCCGATATTCATATAGACGCTACCAACAGTCGTTAATGATGACCAGTTTAGTATTTGCTGTTCAATATTTCTCGCGATAGTCATTGCTTCCGGATTTGTTAATAAATGTCCGCCAATATTTTGACAATAGGTTTTAGCATTTGCTTGAGAAATTTTTCCAATCGGTAATCCCGAAGAAACCGAAACTGGTGCATTGGCTCCTGTACAAGCCGTTGTTGAATTATCATAGGTACCATTAGCAGTAACCGGCGTTGATAAACCGACGGTTGGTGCCGCGGTTGTTGCGCATTTTGCTTCGTATTCCATTACGCAAAAATCATTGGTATTGAATGTTGAACTTCCGGGGATCGCAACGTAGCCCGTTGGGCAATTTAAAATTCCGTTAGCCGTCGCAACGCGTAGCCCTCCATCAATGTCATCTGTTTTATCTCCTAAGCAAAAACCCAAGCTATAGCGCGCGCCACTTTCTAATTGTTTATACTGATATTCCTGATCAAGACAAGTATTATCATTGCGAGGCGCTGGATTTGC
This sequence comes from uncultured Gammaproteobacteria bacterium, assembly GCA_964350015.1. GTDB lineage: Bacteria > Patescibacteriota > Patescibacteriia > Patescibacteriales > Patescibacteriaceae > Patescibacterium. The sequence continues at coordinate 5,347 of CAYGIU010000030.1, read as the reverse complement.
CGGAACGCGTAACAAATAGTTAGTTCCGCCATTGGCGATTGAGGCTCCGGCTGTAATTAAAGTTGGATAGATACCGACATCGTTATAAAACATCTTTAAAGCAAGTTGAATTTGTTTAACGTCTGATAATCGCCGGGCATCTCGCGCATTCATTTTTGCGGTATTCAAATAAACAACAATCAACGTCGATAAAATCGCAATAATCGAGACTACAACTAATAATTCAATTAAGGTAAAGCCGTTCTTTAATTTGTTCATACGCTAGCTGATGAGTGAATTGAATTCTTTTTCATTTAAAATTGTTACGCCAAGTTTTTTTGCTTTTTGAAGCTTTGATCCCGGATTTTCTCCGACCAGAAGATAGCTTGTTTTGGCGCTAATACTTTCGGAAATCTGCCCGCCATTACTTCTTATTGTAGCCTTTGCCTCGTCACGGGTCAAACCGCTTAAAGTACCGGTAACAACAAACGTTTTTCCGCTAAAAACTCCGCCACTAGGGGTAACTGATGTACGCAGCGTTAATCCGGCGTCGGTCAATTTTTTTAAGAAAGCCATATTAGCCGCATTGTTAAACCAATCCTTCATAGAAGCGGCTACCTTAACACCGACATCCGGTAATTTCTCTAGTTCTTCTATATTAATATGCGAAAACAATAGGCCAATATCTTTCGGTGACTTCAAAGCTATTTTATATTTCTTAGACCAATCGCTGAGATTTCGCGCTAAAACAATGGCTGTTTCTTCCCCAACATGAATAATTCCTAGAGCGTATAATAACTTTTCCAACACGGGATTTGTCGCATGAGCAATTGCCGCAATAGTATTAGAGGCCGAGAGTTCAGCAAAACGCTCTAGTCCCAATAAATCATCTTTTGTTAAAGTATAAAAATCAGCCGGATCAGAAACTAATTGTGCTTTAACTAATTGCTCAATAATTTTCGGACCAAGTCCATCAATATCAAACGCTCCTTTCGATGCCCAGTGCATGAGTCGTCGCAAGTTTACTGCATAACAATTCTTATTCAAACAACGATAGGCGACTTCTCCTTCAACACTTGTTATTTTATTTCCACAAATCGGACAGTTATGAGGAATAGTAATATTTTTTTCTTTTCCTTCACGTAATTTTTCCAAGACGCCAATAATTTTAGGGATAACATCTCCGGCTCGTTCTAAAATAACCGTATCGCCAATTTTTATTTTAAGACGTTTTATTTCATCAAGATTGTGCAAAGTCGCATTACTAATGACAACGCCTTTAACTCGTACCGGTGCCAATCTTGCAATTGGCGTTAAAATCCCAGTTCGTCCAACTTGCCAAACAACATCTAATAATTTTGTTGTAGCCTGTTCATTAGCAAACTTATAAGCCATCATATAGCGCGGTCCCTTACCAACAATTCCTAGAATTGGCCACAGTCTCGTATCATTAATTACCGCAACAACACCATCGCATTCAAAGGGCAATTTTTCTCTATTCTTTTCCCAGCGATGATGAAAACTAATAAGTTCTGATAGATCTTTACAACGAGCATTGGCTTTTAATGATTTGAAGCCTAGTAGTTTTGCTAATTCATGTTCTTGATCATGATACACAATTCCGAATTCCGTTGCGATATCATAACAATAAAAATCAAGTTCCCGCGCCGCTGTCATCGCCGGATCAAGCTGTCTGATCGAACCGGCTGCGGCATTACGAGAATTAGCCAAAAGCGGCTTGCCTTCTTTTTTATTAATTTCATTCAACTTTTTTAAAACTGTTTCGCTCATAATAGCCTCGCCTCTAATTTCTATTTCTCCATTATTCAGAGCCTGCATTATTTTTTTTGAATAATCTGATAAACCAGCAGCTTTTAATTCTTTTTCCAAAGGAAATCGCAAAGACAAAGGAACCGCTTTGATAGTTCGAATATTAGCCGTGACATCTTCACCAACTTGACCGTCGCCGCGCGTCGCCGCGCGTACTAAAACACCATTACGATATATCAAGCTAACCGCTAATCCATCCATTTTTAACTCGGCAAAATAGTTTATGTCATTAATTGACTTACCGTTTTGTTCTAATATTTTTACAGCTCGATCTTCCCACTCTTTCATTTCTTCCTCACTAAACGCATCAAATAAAGAAATCATTCGCGAGGAATGTTTCACTTTAGCAAACTTACTTAAAGCACGCCCGCCAACTCGTTGCGTCGGTGAATCAGGAGAAATTAACTCAGGAAATTGACGCTCTAAACGAACAAGTTCATTCTTTAAACTGTCCATTACGGCATCCGAAATATCCGGCGTATCTAATACGTGATACAAATAATTATGCCGATTAATTTCTTCACGTAATTTTTCTATTCTTTTTTTAGCTTCTATTCTCGTCATGACTAATATCTTCTAATACAACGGACATATAGGGGAAGTGACTTATCAGGAGCTACACCCCCACCGCAATCAAGAAATGTGTTCAAATCATCATAGTAAGCAGTAGTTTCTCCGTCTTCGGTTGATGACCAGTAGCAAGTTCCGCTATAACCCGTTGTCCAGGCATTATCCTTTGAAGCCTGAAGATCAGTATTAAGTTCATTTTGGGAGGGTAAATACCAGTTAGAAAAACCATTTTCTTGCATATCGTCGCAAAACTTTACTGCTTCATATTGAGTATTGGTCTGCGGATCAAGTACGGTGTGATTATTGCGACCGTCGTCAATATCAGTAGCACCAGACACGGACGGTGCGGCGGAGTCCCAAGATTTTGTTACAATATCGTCGCCTTCATGGCACTTCCCTCCATCAGTATCCTGACAACCGCCGCCAATATCAACAATGTTATTAGCCGCGTTAATCACCACTCCACCTCCGCAAGTATCACCCTCGACACATTCGTCACCGCACTCAATGACAATATCGTTGCAACTAGTCACGATTCCACAGACGCCGGACGCACCGCCTCCGCCGCAAATTTGTGGTAATTCACATTCTCCACATGATCCGTTGCAACCATTATCCCCGCAATTACGACTGGCGATAGCACAATAATTCAAACACATTGTTGAAGATTTTTCCTTACTTATGTTTTTATGATAACCGCTAGCAAGAATAGTCAAAGACCCGGCAACCGGATCAAAACCAAGCCCTCCGCCCGTGGCCAATGGGTTGGTCAATGCGGTAATTTCGGCTTTATGACTATTACCATTTCCTAATGATATAAGAGCATCGGCACAGACACCGCAAGTTCCATCTTCGGTATTAATACAATCGTCTTGAGCACAGGCAGCAAAAGTACTGCCGCTTACATTAGTCATTCCTCTGACGCGCTCAATAGCACTTTGCACATTAGAAATTGCACGACCAACGCTTCCGCCGCCTGAAACCTGATCAATATTTCTTATAACCAAGGCCGCTCCGACGCTAACCGTTACTAAAACAATAAAGGAGGCAGTTAAGACAATTATCATAGCCATCCCTTTTTCTGATTTTTTAAATAATTTTTTTTTCATAAATTAATTTAGGGGGCTGTCGCCACGGTTGTTTGAACACGTAAAGTTTCAGGATACTCAACACCCGTCAAAGACTGCGCTGTAATTGACATTGTTGCTGCACCAATTGGATACGTTGCATCATCAGTATTACTCACAAAAAAATTTAATGAAGTAACACGCATTGTTGCCGGAGTGATATAAGCGCTGTCAACACCGCGCGTCATTCTCAGTCGAGGAATTGAGTCAGCGTCATTTTCAATTAAGAAATTAACGCATTGCGCACTCGCATTTTGAAACGTCAGCTGAGTATCAGAACTATGTGAACAAAAGAAATGCGTAGCATCAGTACAAATAAATGGATTTTCCGGACAAAGCGTCGGGTCTTGAATAACGCCGTAAGCCTCATTAGACATTATTGAAATTGCGTAATTCAAACCTTGCTGCAAATTATTTGCCGCGATTGATTGTTTTTGATTATCAATGGCTTTAATAAACATTGTTGTCGAAATTAACATAACTACCGTAAACAAACTTACGGCAATCATAAGCTCTAGTAATGTTAAACCATTTTGTGCGTGTTGTATCTTCATATTAGCGCCAATCACTTAATTCACTAGTAGTCGTATAGGTACTATGCTTTGTATCTTCATTCCAATATACATCAATCTTAACTTCAATATATGCCGGTAAAGGTCCGGCTGCTATATGATACGTAGTTGTAATTAAGCGACGGAATTTAGTAACTGTACCGGAAGCTTGTGCATAAAAATTACTGACAATCTGTAATGGGGCTGCAACGCTTACGTCCGCACTTGTTTCCGGCGTAATAGTTGCGTCGTAATCAATTGTAAAATAATAAGCCGTGTTATCAGTTTCGATGGCAATATCTGTAAATGGTGAAACAGCTAAAATATAATTTAAATCGCGTTTATAACGAAGTAAATTTTCAGCTTCTTGAGCTAAGTTTGCGGCTATTAAATTATTCTTTGAGGAACGACCGGCTTCGGTTGAAATAACTGCCAGTCCGGTAACTCCACTAAACACCATAATCAAAAGCCCCAGGGAGACAACAACTTCCAGTAATGTAAATCCTTTTGTTGTATCTTTTGTATTCATCTTATTCAATACTTACCGCTCCAAAAGTATTAACTGAAACATGTTTAACTTGGCCGGAAATCGCATCAGTCAATTCTATTGTTAAATCATCGGTCGCTGTAGTTATGGGTGTTCCCTGATATGAAGGAACCGCGCTCGGTACATCAAATGTCAATGCTCCATCCAATGAGGCGCAAACGGTAAAACAAATACTAGTGATAGAAATATTACGGCCAATCAACACAGTTTTAAATTTTTCATTTGTATCGTACACACTATCATTATCAAAATCGGCAAAGACCGTATACGAATTACTGCCAATCGCAAGGTTCACTCCCCAGTTTGCCGGAGTTTGAAGCTGAAAAGTATCGGAATGCAGCGCCGATAACGCGGTAATACTAATGTCGCTTGCCATGTTTTGCAACGCGGCATTTAAATTTGAATTAGAATTCATTCGATTAAAGCCGGTGGCACCGATGCTAAAAATAATAGCTATAATTGTCACCGTCACAATTATTTCGATGAGCGTAAATCCTTTTGACGATGAATGGCTCATATGTTATTGACCAGTGTTGGTAAGCTGTTCGATGGCCGCATCATTTTGCGAATCCTTTTTTTCTTCTCGTTCTTTATCAGTTCGTTCAACAACTTTATCAGGCTCAATGCCTTGATCATTAATATTATTTCCTTTTGGCGTAAGCCACTTAGCAGTGGTTATTTTGATAACTGATCCATCTTCTAGCTTACGTAAAATCTGTACTGAGCCTTTACCAAATGTTTTC
>CAYGIU010000029.1:7764-8191 GCA_964350015.1 uncultured Gammaproteobacteria bacterium | reverse complement strand
GTCTTTCGACAATCCTTTTTAAATTATTTATTTTTTATTTCATCCGTCCTTACTAATTCCGGCGCTCCCCGACTTGTATCCCAAACCGCGAATGTTGATGGATTACGCCAACCGCCTAAAGTCCCGGGATTAACAATCATTGTTTCTCCTTTTTGCTCGATCCAGGGAATATGTGTATGACCATGAAAAATAATATAGGGTTTTTCTTCTAATAATTTTGGAATTTTAAATGGTTCATGACAAAGTCCAATTTTTCTATTATCTAATTCAATAATTGCAGCTTCTCCCAAGTTAATAATATTGTCAGGAATTTCTTCGGGATAAAAACTATCGGCATTTCCAAAAACAAAATATATCTGGCCTTTAAATTCTTTTGAAATTGTTGTTAGCGTTTCTAAATTAGCAATATCACCACACATCAATAGAA
>CAYGIU010000029.1:0-7754 GCA_964350015.1 uncultured Gammaproteobacteria bacterium | reverse complement strand
TTTTAAAAAAGCCGCTGAGTACGGCTCGTTGTCATGAAGATCAGAAATTATTGCGATATTCATATTAGCCGGCGACGCGGAATACTTCATCAAGCGTTGTTTCGCCGTTCATCGCCTTTAGAATCCCGTCATGCATCATCAACATCGAACCTTGGTCGATGGCGAGGTTTTCAATTTCTAATTCAGTAACCGAAGCGGTTTGAATTAATTTCTGCATTTCCGGTGTCATTGTGATCGCTTCATAAATACCAACGCGTCCTTTATAACCGAGCTTGCCGCATTTTTCGCAACCAACCGGTTTATAGAAAGAGAAGTCTTTTGGAATAACAATCTTTGCATTTTTTGAAATACGAGCAAGCATCTCATCAACTTTTTGTTTCATTGCCGCATCAATTTCGGCTTTAACTTTGCATGATGGGCAGAGCTTGCGAACAAGGCGTTGACCAATAGAGCATTCCATCGAACTTGAAAGCAAAGGTTTATCTACACCTAAGCCGACAAAGCGTGAAATAGCTCCTGCTGCGCTATTTGCGTGAATTGTTGATAATACGAGGTGACCGGTTAAAGCGGCTTCAATAGCCACTTTTGCCGTTTCATCATCGCGAATTTCTCCAACCATGATAATGTTTGGGTTTTGACGCATTAAGGAACGTAAAGCCGCGGCAAAGGTATAGCCCTCCTCGGTATTTACTTGAGTTTGGATTATTCCTTCAAGGTTATATTCAATCGGATCTTCAATGGTAATAATCTTAACGCTCGGATTATTAAGTTTATTAAGCAATCCGTAAAGCGTTGTTGTTTTTCCGGAACCGGTCGGACCGGTTGTTAAAATAATACCCTTGGTTTTTTTGATGGAAACATTAATTGTTTCGAGCGACACTGAACTGATACCAAGTTTTTCTAATTCCAAAGTTTTAGCTTGCGACGAGAGCAAACGAATAACCGCTGTCTCACCATATCCGCCGATGATAATAGAAATACGGCAATCAACTTTCATCTCCGGTCCATAAATTGTAAAGCGGCCGTCATAGGTTGGCTTTTTAATATTGGCGGCAAAGCCGGCAGTATTTTTTATTTCAGAAAGTAGTGGAATATAATGTTCGCGTCCGAGTTTGGCAATGTCGTGCAAGATACCGTCAATACGATAACGAATCGTAATGCCGTCTTCATTCGGATCAATGTGAACGTCGCCGGCTTCGGCTTTAAGTGCACCGGCCATGACAATATTAATAATTTCATTCGTGTGATGATTTTCCAAAAGCTTGGCGCTATCTTGTCCAATTGCTTTTGTAATCTCTTCACCAAAGCCCATGTCCGCTTCAGTAAGTTTAAGTCCGCGACCGATAGTCTTTGAAACAACAATATCATAGAGCTTATCAACGTATTCCATTTTACCGGCTGCTTCATAGACCTCTTCTAATGAAGTAACTCCTTGCAATGCTTTAAGGACACCGTCTTGCAACATTGTAATCATTCCATTTTCAATCGCTTGCTCAAGAATTTTAAATGATGGCGCGTTTTGACTGGTTAATTCTTTGATGTTGGAATCCATCGTTAAGACTTCATAAATTCCGATACGTCCTTTATAGCCAAGTTGGTTACACTTATCGCAGCCAACTGCTTTATAAATTTCCGGAAGCTCTTTAGGAACATCAACATTGGCGCGCGGGCTAATAACGGCTAGAATCTTTTTGATCTTTTCTTCTTCCTCGGGTGTAATTGTTCGTTTAGCTTTACATACCGGACATAGTTTTCGTACCAAGCGTTGGCCGACAATGGCGTTTAAAGCTGGTGCTAGTAAATAAGGTTGAATTCCTAAATCTAATAAACGCGGAATAACTCCGGAGGCGTCATTGGTGTGTAATGTTGAAAGCACTAAGTGTCCGGTTAAGGCGGCGCGTACGGCGATTTCCGCAGTTTCAATATCACGCGTTTCACCGACCATAACAATGTCAGGATCTTGTCGCAAAACAGAACGTAAGCCGGAAGCAAAAGTATAGCCTTTGGTTTCTTCGATCTGACTTTGGTTAATTCCTTCTAATTGGTATTCAACTGGATCTTCTAAAGTAATAATCTTTGTGCCGGGTTTGTTTAGACGATTAAGCATCGCGTACAGAGTTGTTGTTTTTCCGCTTCCTGTCGGACCAGTTACTAAAACTAAACCATTTGGTTTATCAACTTCTTCGGAGAGCCTTTCATATTCTTGTTTCATTAAACCAAGTGCTTCAAAGGAGAGCGCAACTGAGCTCGAACGTAAAAGACGCATAACAACGCTTTCGCCGAAAGCGGTTGGTAGGAAAGAAGAACGAACTGCTATTTTTTCATCACTTGTTAAAATATCAAAACGTCCGTCCTGCGGTTTGTCCTCAATGTTAATTTTAACTTTAGAAAGAATTTTTAAACGCGAAATAATACGTTTCCATTTGTCTTTATTTATGACAGCCGCTTCTTGTAGAACACCGTCAACACGTAAGCGGATAACAACGCCTTGCTCTTCGGCTTCAACGTGAATATCTGATGAACCTATTTTTAGAGCGGCGGCAATTAAGAGAACGAGAATTTCACTCATGTTCACTTCATTAACTTTTGTGTTTAGGCTATGAAAGTCATCAATTTCTTTTTTAAACTTCTCAAGTTCAGCTTCGCCAATTTCTACTGAGGGCGCCGCTGCTTTGATTTTAGGTAAACTCTTGTAGAGCCATAAGGCGTGCTCCATGCTATGCGAGGAAACCATGTAAATTTCGCCGTTCTCGATGAAAAGCTTGTTTTCTAATTCACTAAGCTTAGCTCGGACTTCAGAAGAAAGAGGGGCTAAAGCAGCTAAACGAAGGCGTTTGCCATCAAAGTAAAAACAAACAAGATTGAGCTTTCTTGCTTCAGTTTCGTCGATTAGAGCCAATGCCTCTTGGCTTATTGGAAAGCCGGACAAATCAATATAAGGCGTTCCGGCGCTTTGGGCATGAGTAGCGGTTAAACGTTCAAGATCTTTGAGTTGAATTTCACGTTGTTTTTTCGCGAATTTCCCCTCAAGTGTATCTTCATCAGCCGCGCCACTTTGCTTTCCGGACTCTATTAAATCTTCAATGGATTGGATACCGTCGCTCATAGTGTAACAAAAAAATAAAGAAGCATTTTATCTTAATAGTGTACCATGCCAAAGGCGTTACTTCAATTCACAGATGCGCTTATTTTATGCTATACTTTCAATATATTTAGACTTTTAGGTCTTGCGGTTTCTAGCTATGAAAAAGATTTTTAACCTACTTTCTAAAACTGAAGATTCATCAAACGCACTCATCCTCAATAACGGGGCTAATGCTGAGCACTCCTGGCTTAATTTTGGTGAAGAAGAGGGTCAGTTGGCAGTTGATATTTACCAGACTGATAATGAGGTGATTGTTAAATCAACAATAGCGGGTGCCCGCAGTAAAGATATTGAAATTTCTTTGGTTGATGATATGTTAACCATTCGCGGTACTCGTGAATTAGATGAGGAAGTATCTAACGACGCATATTTATTTAGAGAGTGCTATTGGGGTAAGTTTTCTCGCTCAATCATTTTACCCGTTGAGGTTCGAGGAGATAAAGTTTCCGCCTCATTACATAACGGTGTTTTAACAGTTGTTCTGCCAAAAGCAAAACGATCAAAACATACAAAAATTCGCGTTAAAGAAAATAGCTAATATGGAACATAAAGGAGTGATTACTGAATTAACTGAAACGGAAGTAGTGATTGAAACTGCTCCCGGTGAATTAAATCGCCTTTCTAAGCACTTGTTTGTTTCGCCTCAAGTAGGGCAAGTCGTCTACATCTCGATTTCTGATGAAGCGCAAAAGGCGCCGCGTGAGATCCTAAATGAAATTATAGGAAGCAATGAAACTTAATCATTTGCATAAAATAACTCCAGCCTGGCTGCTTATCACAGTTGCTATTTTTATATCACTGGTATTTTGTGTAGCAATCGCCGGTGCAATTTTTGCTAATGTCTATAAGAATAAAATCATGCCCGGCGTTGTTGCTGGTTCAGTTGAGATTGGAACACAAAGCCCGGTTGAGGCACGTCAGAGCATTGAAAATGAAATTGAACGCTTACACGAAGGAGTGCCAGTTCGCTTTGCCGATAAAGTAATAAAAGTTCCGGGAACAACGATTTCACCAAATCCTGATATTCCAGTTGTTGAAACAGTTAGTTTTGATGCTGATGAGACAATGAGAAAAGCCTGGGCGATTGGTCGCAGTGGAAATTGGCTTATAGATATAGTTGATCAAGCTCGCGGTTTATTTATAAAACATCAGGTTTCTCTAGTTTTAGAAGTTGATCAAGCGGCCTTACAAACATTACTTGAAACAGAGTTTTCAAGTTATATAAAGCCGGCTCATAATGCCTCAATCGTTTTTGAAAATAATGTCCCGACGATTGTTGCTGAAGAGAATGGTCAGCGTTTGGTTTTAGAAAAAACAATTCCTCAGATACGTAAGCAATTAAGCGTAGGCAATCTTTCAGAGATTACCATTAAAGCAGAGCAGGAACTTGCTGAAGTCAGTGCTGCCGAGGCGACAAAACTAATCCCGGAGATTGAAAGTTATATTGATACCCCGTCAACCGAGATATGGTACGGTGAAAATAAATGGACACTAAAAAAGGAGAATGCCAAAGACTGGCTCGGTTTTACAAAAGAAAACAATAAGGTAGTTTTGACTTTAGATAAGAATAAAATTGTTGAGTATTTAACAAAAGAAGTTGCGCCAAAAATCGATAAAGAGCCAGTGGATGCTCGTTTAACAATGGAAGGAATGCGCGTTTCGGTTTGGCAGTCAGGGCAAGATGGTTTAAAGCTTGATATGGATCAAAGTGCGCAAGCTATCGCTGCTTGGCCGACCGAACGTCCGGAAAAAATTGAATTAAAAGTAGAAATTATTGTTAGTAATTCATCTTCGGCCAGTGCCGATGAACTCGGACTTAAGGAAATTATTGGTACGGGAACTTCTCAATTTGCTGGTTCGCCATCTAACCGTCGCCACAATATTAGAACCGGAGCTAACGCGTTGCATGGGTTACTTATTAAACCAGGCGAAGAGTTTTCATTGTTAAGGGCCTTGGGAGAGATTGATGGAAGAAATGGTTACTTACAAGAATTGGTAATTAAAGAAGGAAGAACAATCCCTGAATATGGTGGTGGTTTATGTCAGATTGGAACAACAATGTTTCGAGCGACTTTTAATTCGGGACTTCCAGTAACACAAAGAAAAAATCACTCGTATCGCGTTGTCTATTATGAACCGGCTGGAACAGACGCAACGATATATGATCCGGCTCCGGATTATCGTTTTCTAAATGATACGGGCAATCACATTTTGATCCAAGCGCGGATGGTGGGGAATTCACTGGCTTTTGATTTTTGGGGAACCAAGGATGAACGAAAAATAGAAGTGTCAAAACCAGTAGTTTATAATATTGTTTCTCCTCCTCCAACAAAAATTATTGAAACAACCGATTTACCAGAAGGTAAAAAGAAGTGTACCGAAAGTGCCCATGCAGGCGCTGATGCTTATTTCGATTATAAGGTCAGTTATGCAAATGGCGAAGTGAAAGAAAAACGATTTACATCTCATTATGTTCCATGGCAGGCGGTTTGTTTAGTTGGTGCTAAGAAAACTCCGGATGGAGCCATCCCGCCAACACCAAGCGGAACCATAACACCAAGTGTTTCACCAGCACCTTAGACTTGATTAATATGAGTATTTAGTGTATGCTTAGAACCTAAGTCACTAAATTTAAACACATGTTGAATTTTGATGATGCCGCAGAAGAAGTAAAGGAAGGCGAAGAAAAGCCTGTCGAAGCTGGTGAAGAAGTAAAAGAAGGAGAAGAAAAGACTGAAGCAGCTGCTGAATAATACCAGTATTTGATAAGAACCCCGCCGTGAAGGCGGGTTTTTTATTAGCTTAGAATATGTTAGAATAGTAATATGTTAACAACAAAATCGATTAAAACTTGGTCAAGCTTCACCGATCTCGCCCTCGAATTGTAACGCGAAGGGGCTGGTTATTGTATAGACGCCCTTTCGGGTGTTTTTTTATTTCTTAAAATAATACTATGCATATAATCATGGATCGAAAATTATATATTGCTCTTGCTATATATCTTACATCGCTTATTGCCTCTAATACACTTGGCTTAAAACTGATGCCATTTCTATTCGGAACACATATGTCTGTTGCCGCTTTCTTCTTTCCGTTTGTATTTCTTATGACTGATGTAATTGCTTATGTATATGATCGCAGAACAGCAAAAATGTTTGTGTGGGCAGGTTTTATCTCAACAGCCTTGTTTCTTATTTTTAATCTAATCGCAAATATCATGCCTTGGTCAGAAAGTGCATTTTGGGTTAAGGGATCTTTTGAGACAATTTTCGCACTTTCAATTCGTATGTCGATCGCTTCTTTGTTAGCATTTATTATCGCCGAGTATCAAGACATAGTTATATTCTTTGTTACTCAAAAAATATTAAAAACAAAATCATTTTTTGTTCGTTCAACTGTTTCTAATATTTGGTCACAGCTTTTAGATACGGCTATTTTTATGACTGTCGCTTTTGCCGGTGTCTATTCCCCTAAGACTATTTTGCTTATGAGTTTGCCATGGTGGTTATATAAAGTTGCAATGGGTTTAGCGTATACTCCTTTATCATACTTGGGAATTCACTTACTAAAAACAAAACATGAAAATACAAGCAATTAAAACAAGAGTTTTTAAGGAGAATGAAAACCTTCTTTTGTTTATTGAAGAGTATAGTAAGCCCCGCGAAAATGATATTTTAGTTGTAACATCTAAGATAGTAGCTTTAGCGGAAGGCCGAACCGCAAATTTCAACACTGAAGAAGATAAAGAAAAGCTTATTAGACAGGAAAGCGAGTTTGCGCTTAAAACTAAATGGACTTGGCTGACCATTAAAGATGGAATGCTTTTGGCATCGGCCGGAGTTGATGAAAGCAATGCTGATGGTAAGTTAATTCTCTTACCAAAAGATAGCTTTGTTGCTGCCGATCAGATCCGTAAGTATTTTTGTGAGAAATATAATATAAAAAAACTAGCTGTAGTTATTACTGACAGCCGTTGTTTACCCCTACGCGCCGGAGTTATTGGTGTTGCTTTGGGTTATGCGGGATTCAGTGGTTTTCGAGAATATCGCGGAACCAAAGATATTTTCGGGCGTGAGTTAGAAATGACGCATACGGACATTCCAGATAGTTTGGCGAGCGCCGCGGTTTTGTGTATGGGGGAGGGAAATGAACAACAACCACTGGCAGTTATTTCTGAAATAGAACTAAGTTGGCAAGAAAAAGTTGATTCAAGTGAACTGAGAATTGATGTGGATGATGATATGTTTCATCCTTTATTCGAACATTTGCCCGGATTAAGACTTTAAGAGTAACAAAAAACACCCTCGCCAAAGGCTGAGGATGTTTCTAGTCTCTCAAACAAAAGTTCGATTGAAGCGGGTAGGCAAGAAATTTTCATCAGAAAGAATCTAGTCGGAACCGGATTGTTTCTGACGAAGAAATCCCCATGCTTGTCGTGCCTAGCCCGCTTCAAGCGACCTTCAGGACTTAGATGAGTGATACACGATTCTATCATGCCCCAAGAAAAAAGTCAAGTCTCGGGTTTATGGGGGAAAATAGAATCGCTAACATTAAACAAAAAATCAGGTCGTGACCCGACTTTAACACAGCTTTTCCCCTTGTTTTACAC
>CAYGIU010000028.1:0-8687 GCA_964350015.1 uncultured Gammaproteobacteria bacterium | reverse complement strand
CTCCACCACCGCCAGTCGCTCCCAATAAACGACTCATAACAAAACTGGCAATGGCAAAAGATGCCAAGACAATCGCTAATCCAATCGAAGCACTAATCATTATCTTTTTAGCTTTTTCAATTTTTTCTTCTTCACCTTTTGCCGTCATCCAGACAAAGCCGGCATACATAATCAAAGCAACGGCAATAATACCGAGGAAGCCAAGTGCAATCCGAATAATTCGTGCAACAGTTACTCGTGGATCCTGCGCTGATAAACCGGTATCGGCTGCGAAGTTAAGTCCGGTATCAAGATTCTGAGCTAGAACCGGAGCGGCAAAATACCATAAAACCCCAACGCTGAGTAGAGTTAGGATTCCAAAAATTAAAATTTTCTTTCGTGAGCTATTCATATTGTATTAGGGGCAGTTGCCATCCGGAGTTAAAATCGCTGTTGGTAGCAAGTTTCCATTAGCAGCACGGCAACAGGAAGGCTGTCCCGGACCGGCAACGCAACTTGGACCCGTCGACGGTTTATAACAATTCTGATAAATATCTTTTACGCCTGAACCAACTTGCGATTGATATTGAGTTGAGCCGATAAACTGACCATGGGACAAGAAAGCGCTGGTACGATCCGGACGTCCATCAAGCGGTACGATATCGCGATCTTCTTTGCGAACCCAATAACCGATCGGATTATTTGCCAAGCTCCATAAGTTAATTAACTTATGCGCTACCTGATTAATACCATTGTCAATTACAACGCTTCCAGTATTTAAACTTGAAGACATCATTAATTTTGAAAATATAATTTCAATAGCGCCCGAAAGATTAACATTTCCCGCTCCGTTCATCACGCTTAAACTACTAATTAACGGCGCTGTTAAATCAAGTCTATCGCTAACAAAGAATGACCAAAGATAATTATCTCCTCTTCCTCCATTATCTTGAATCGAGCGATTTTCATTATAAATATCAGTTTGCCCTTGAGGATTATCATTGCGGTTACCATCAAGCGAGTTGTCGGCTAAATCAAGAATACCATTAGCATTAGGCGCAGTCGGGAAATTTTTATTATTTGTTGAATCATTACAAACTCCTTGAGTACAAGTTGTAAAAGGAGTAAAAGTACATTCGGCATTTGTCGTACATGGCTGCAAGCTTGCCGCAGTCGCCTCTACTTTAAGCTGACTATTTCCCGGTAAGCAATAAATATTCTCCCCACAGCCGTTAACGCCGCATTTAACATCGGAAATAAATTCAACAGTTTTATATTGATTTGAAACCGTAAACTTTCCGGCTAGCTGATCACCCTCACAAAGATTACTGACACACTTATAGGAACGGCAATCCTTATTAGCGCTGCAGGCTTGCCCATCAGACACATCTCCTTCGGCGTTGACTACGCGAAGTTTATCGGCAATTTCATCGCTTGATCCGGCGACCATCAATGGATTAACCGCTTCATTAAAATTAATTTGTATAATCGAATTCTTAGGCTGATCTTCTTTGCCTTTAATAGTGTATCGAGTTGTCTGGTCAGAACCGCCCTGCATTCTTGAAACTGCGATATTTACTGAGTTTGAAGTTGAAAGTTCAAAATTGTTTCCCGAGCTGCCTGCTATCTTTGCCAATAAGTTAACTTTATTTCCAGCAACCGAAGGTGAGCTCAGCTCAGGATGAATTGAATTAACAGCCGCGGCAATATTAGAAGCAGTGGCCCCGGTATTATTGCCAATTCTGATCTGGTTTTGATTAGGTGTTGCTGCTGTAGGGACAAAGCTATAGGTTTTTGAACCAAGCGTTAAAGTATCGGATTGCTGTTCTTTAATAACGGCAATGCGCCAGGAATCACCGGCCACAAATCCCGGATCAAGAACCAAAGTTAAAGCACAGGGAGCAATAGTGACCCGATTGTTAACAATATCTATGGTTGAATTCACGTAACCCGGCTGATCATAGCCGACATTTGCTTGATTCCCATTAGGCGTAACACCTATTGTAACGTTTCCATCCGTACACTGGTTTGTTCCTTCAACACGAGCTTCTAATGGTCCTGCTGGAATACGGGATAATGTAGCACTCGCGGCTCGATAGGTATTTGGTTGTAAATTAATAGTTACTGAACCAGTTGCTTGAACCGCCTGAGAAACACCGCTAACTACATCGGCTTCGTCATCAGGAATCGGAAATATTCCGGCGTCCCCTATGCTTTTAATTTTTGGTGAAACTAAATCTAGAAGATTATTCACTTCAAAGGTCCAACGGAAATCAGTTAAGTTAAAGGCATCTTTACCGTCGCTCTTTTTTACATCTCTTGTTAAATTAACTGTGTAGTTAGTTGCTTCAATTGGTGAGCCAAGATAGGCCGGTCCGGCTGGTTTAAAAATAAATGTCAGGTTATCGTTTGAAGTTACAGTAACATCGCTTAAGTTAGTCGCTCCATTATCACCGACCGCGGTTTTAAAAATTTTAACGCTTGAAGTTTTTATTTTCGTACCCGGAGCACAAACTGCCGGAGATCCCGTTACGTTAAGACAAATTGAAGAAGCAAGCATTGGTTCACGGAAGGTAACGACGATACTTGTGTTACGAGGAACATCACGCTGGAACGGTTCTGGATAAACGCTCTTAACAATTCCATTTCCTAAGGCGCCAATTCCCTCTCCATTATTATTTCCACCTTCACCGGTATTGCCTCCGCCACCAGTTGCCAATAACAACCTACTTATAATAAATGAAACGATTGCGAACGACGCCAGGACAATTGTTAATCCGATTGCGGCGTTGCGCAAAATTAATTTTGCTTGAGAAATTTTTTCTTCATTACCACCTGAGTTCATCCAAATAAAACCGGCATACATAATCAAGCAAACAGCAATGATTCCAAGGAAGCCGAGAACGATACGAATAATACGCGCGATAGTTACGCGAATATCCTGTCCGGACAATCCTGTTTGAGCCGCAAACTCTAAACCGGTATTTAAGGTACCGGCGTGAATTTGCTGAACGGCAAAAAAGCCAACGGTAGCCGCGACAATGATAAAGAGGAGTAATTGTATTTTAAAACGGGTTTTACGCATTTTTTTGACTAAGCTTCCGCGCACTTTTATAATCATAATACCACATTTACAAGAGCTGGCGCAATAAATATGACAATAGAACAAGTCATCGAACAAGTTAAGAAGAACCAACCCGATGCGGACACCGGTCCTTTGCAGCAAGCTTATGAATTTGCCGCAGCCGCTCATGGGGATCAAAAAAGAAAAAGTGGTGAACCGTATATCCAGCATCCCCTACATACCGCTTTTATTCTCGCGCAGATTCGTGCCGATATTCCAACGATTACTGCGGGGATTCTGCATGATGTTCCCGAAGATACCAATAGAACTCTTGATGAAATCAAGAAACATTTTGGCGAAGACGTTGCGACGCTCGTTGAAGGCATTACTAAATTAAGCAAAATCCGATATCGCGGAATTAAACGCTATCGAGAAAGTTTGCGTAAGATGTTCTTGGCAATGGCCGAGGACCTTAGAGTAATGGTTATTAAGTTTGCTGACAGACTACATAATCTTCGAACCCTCGACGCCTTACCAAAAGAAAAGCAAAAACGTATCGCTCAAGAAAGTTTAGAAATCTTTGCACCGATTGCCGGATTGCTTGGTATCTGGAGCTTGCGTTGGCAGATGGAAGATATTTGTTTTAAGTATCTGTATCCGGAAGACTATAAAAAATTAGAATACAAATACGAGATTGAACGCAAAACGGAATTGAACCAATATATTGAAAAAATTAAACAAGTTGTTGGTGAGCGACTTGAAGCTGAAAAAATTCCCTATCGGATTGACGGTCGTTTCAAACATCTATACAGCATCTGGCAAAAGATGCAGGAAAAGAATCGAAAGTTTGATGATATTTATGATGTATTCGCGTTACGTATTATCGTAGATACAGTCGCCGACTGTTATAAGGTTCTCGGTATTATCCATTCGATTTGGAAACCAAACTATAACCGTTTTAAGGATTATATTGCCGTACCAAAACCAAACGGTTATCGCAGTATTCATACAACCGTCTTCGGGCCGCAAGGCAGAGCGACTGAGTTTCAAATGCGTACTAAAGAAATGCATGAAGAAGCATTATACGGAATTGCCGCTCATTGGCAGTATAAACAAACACATGGTGATGGTTCGGCGAAAACTCCTCATTGGGTGCAGGATATTCTTGATATTCAGCGCGAAGCAAAAACTAGCCAAGAGTTTGTCCGCGAAGTAAAACTCGACTTGTTTCGTGATCGCATTTTCGTATTTACACCAAAAGGCGATGTTCACGATTTACCGAACAATTCAACGCCAGTTGATTTCGCCTATTCAGTTCATACTGACATTGGCAACAAATGCGTTTCCTCACGTATCAACGGCCGTATGGCCCATCTTGAAACGCCGTTAAAAAACGGTGACATGGTTGAAATCGTTATTGATACAAATCGCGCCGGACCTAATTATGACTGGCTTGATTTTGTTAAAACACGACGCGCGCGTAATAAAATTAAGCAATACGCTAAACGTTCGCGACTTGATAATCTTAAGCGATTTATTCCCGGCTTTAATAAAAAATAACCCCGTAAAATTACGGGGTTATTTTTTTGATTACCAGCGACCCATTAATTCATCTTTGAGTTTACCGGTTCGGCGTTCATATTCTTTTTTGTGACGGAGTTCTAAGCCGATAAGAGCGATCTTACGCTTAGCTGATTCATTCTTTGGCTTTTGATGATAACGTTTTTTACGCGCATCATACAAGTCGCCGCTTTGTTGTAAGCGTTTGTTAAAACGGCGTAAAAACGCTTCAAATGTTTCTCCTTTTTTTCGTTTGAATTCAACCATAGGGCACACCTGCTTTCTAGAACTTAAATATAAGCTTTTCCGATAATACCGTAGAAAAGGCCCTCTGTCAAGCTAGCGCTTAACGCCAAGTCGCTTTTCTAGTTCATGGATAATCTTCTTGGCATCAACTACTTCCTGAGCACCTGATTCCATATCTCGGATAATAATTGTTCCATCCATTAATTCTTTTTGTCCGAGAACTAAGGTATAACGAACATTCAATTTCTGCGCTTCTTCAAGTTGATGCTTTAAAGCATTATGTAAAAATCCTTGGCTAACGCGAAATCCAGCTTTACGTAATTCTTCAAACATCGCCAATGCTTTCTGACGCGGCGCATCGCCTAATTGAGCGAGATAAATTTCGGCTCCGCCTTCTTCAACTGGTAAATCTAGACTACGGATGCGACTAACTGTTTTTTCAATGCCAACTGCAAAGCCAACGGCGCTTGTCGGTTTGCCGTGAAGACGTTCGAATAAGTTATCATATCTTCCGCCTGATCCAAGAACCGCTTCTTTGCGTCCTTCTTCTTCAGGGGCGATGAATTCAAAGACTGTTCGTCCATAATAATCAGCCGCTCCGAATAAAGTATGATTCAAATTATATGGGACTCCAAAAGCGTCGAGATGTTCAATGACAGTAAAGAAATGATTTTTTGCTTCTTCAGAAAGAAAATCTACAATTGCCGGAACATCCTGATTCAATTCGATAATTCTCTCATCGGTACTGCGTAATGCTTCTAATGGTTTCTTTAATATATCGCGCTTTAACTCGGCAGGCAGCTTTGTTTTTTTCATTTTCTCCTTGTAGTGCTCTATGAGCTTTGCGGAATAAGCTGTTCGACATTCCGCATCTCCCAAACTATTAATATCAACGCGAATATCAAGTTGTAATTCTTTAAAGAAGTTATAACCGATCATAATAATCAAAGCGTCTGAAATCGGTGAAGGGTTATTGATAATATCGAGGCTCCATTGCGTATGCTGACGCCATAATCCGGATTGGATTCGATCACAGCGAAATACTGGACCGAACAAACAGAGTTTGGCAAATTTTAATTCATCAACAAGCTGATGTTCAATAACGGCACGCGCTATCGAGGGACGCAATTGCGGACGAAGTGCGACTTTATCGCCATCATTATCAACAAAAGTATATAACTGATTTTCAACGACCGGACTATGTTTTCCTAAACCGCGTTCAAACAAAGCAAGTGGTTCCATAATCGGTGTTTCCAATCTTTCAAAATCGTAAATACGGGCTAGCTGCAATGCCTTATCGGCAACCAAACGCCAATAACGCCATTCTTCCGGAATAATATCTTTAAAACCTTTTAAACGAGCCGGCGGATCATTACGACGCCCGGTGCGAACCGGCGCCGGTGCTACTTTCTTTTTTTGAATTGGGAATTTTGAGCTCATAAAAAAATATTATTTGGTCAATTGATAATCTCCACCGCGAACTATGCCAACTGTTTCAATCGGCCAGCCACGGAAAAATACACGACCGATAACAAAACTACGTTTTACCGCGCCAAAACTACGCGAATCTTTTGAACCATTACGATTATCTCCTAGGACATAATATTCGTCCGTAGCTAGCACAATCGGTTCTTCAGAAAGGGCGATTGTTGAGGTATTTTCAGGTAAATATAATTCGCTTAATTTTGTTGTTAATCCTTCAAGATCAGTAATATAAACATTGCCATCTTTAATCACGACGGTTTCACCCGGCAAACCAATGATGCGTTTAATGAAATACTCCTGAGGATCCTTAGGATAACGGAAAACAATAATCTCCCCACGTTGCGGTTCTTTAAAACGATAACTAATTTCATCAACCATCAAATACTCATTTTCATGAAAATTAGGTTCCATAGAAGCCCCTCGTACATAAAATGGCTGAACCAAAAAATAGCGCACCGGAATGATAATGGCCAAGGAAATGACCACCATCTTAGCTATATCAAAGATAAAGGCAAAAAAACGTTTCATATTTTATTTCAATTTCTTTTCGGTCTTTAGAATGTCGACCGTTGTCTTAATAACAGTATCAGGATTTAATGAGATACTGTCAATCCCGCACTTAACTAAATATCGAGCTAATTCCGGAAAATCACTAGGTCCCTGACCACAAATTCCAACTTTCTTTTTGCGATTTTTACCGACATCAATCAAATACTTAATCAACATTTTTACCGAATCATTTTTTTCGTTCGACATTCCGGCGACGTGCAGATTGCCGGCATCGCGATCAATGCCCAAAGTAAATTGTGTTAAGTCATTTGAGCCAATTGAAAAGCCATCAAATATTTTTGCAAATTGATCAGCTAAAATTATGTTCGTCGGAATTTCTGCCATGACAAAAACTTCAAGTCCATTCTTACCACGCTTCAAACCGTTCTTGGCCATGATATCCAAAACTTTTTTTCCTTCTTCAACAGTACGACACATTGGAATCATAAGTTTAACATTTGTTAAACCCATATCGTCGCGTACTCGCTTCAGGGCTTTGCATTCCAATTCAAAAGCCGGAGCATATTTTGGATCATAATAGCGGCTCGCTCCGCGCCAACCAATCATCGGGTTCGCTTCAATCGGCTCAAACTCTTTTCCGCCGATCAAGTTAGCATATTCATTTGATTTAAAATCTGATAAACGAACGATTACTGGTTTTGGATAAAAAGCCGCGGCGATAATAGCCATTCCTTGTGCCAATTTATCAACGAAGAAATCTGGTTTATGATTCCAGCCTTCTGTTATCTTTTCAATTTCACGCTTAGCTTTTTTATCTTGCAAATTCGGATAATTAATCAAGGCTAAAGGATGAGCTTTAATATAAGTATTTACGACAAACTCTTCACGAGCTAAGCCAACGCCGTCATTAGGAATAAATGAAGCGGCAAACGCCTGTTCTGGTGAACCGATGTTCATCATGATCTTTGTTTTTGGACGGCCGAGTTTTTTAACGTTTGTGCGAGTTATCTTAAACGGCACAATTCCCGGATAAACATATCCATCGTCACCCTGCGAACAATCAACAGTTATCTTATCGCCCGGATTGATTGTATTGCTGCCATTTTCAGTTCCAACAACGCAAGGAATTCCGAGTTCGCGAGAAACAATAGCCGCGTGACAGGTTCTACCACCTTTATCAGTAACGATTGCCGACGCGATTTTCATAATCGGTTCCCAATCAGGATCAGTCATGTCAGTTACTAAGACTTGTCCCTTTTTAAATTTCGCAATATCTTTGATACTCATGATACGGTTGGCGACGCCGGAGCCAATTTTTGAGCCGACGCTTTTTCCAATAACAACCGGTTTAGCGTGAGCGGAAAGATTATAATTTTCAATAATACTATAATCGCGAACGCTGTGAATCGTTTCCGGACGAGCCTGAACGATATAAACTTTTTTATCAACGCCATCAACCGCCCATTCCATATCCATCGGACGATTATAATGAGCTTCAATGAGCATGGCGGCACGCGCTAATTCTTTAACCTGCGTGTCAGTAATTGCATACTTTAACTGATCAGCTGCTGAAACCGGAATATTCTTAACCGGACGGACGCCGGCTTTCTTATCATAAACCATCTTAATATTTTTATGACCGCGACGGCGAGAAATAATTTGACCGGTTGGCTTAAACACTAGGAATTCATCCGGGTTAACTCGACCCAAAACAATATTTTCTCCTAAGCCGTAAATTGAATTGATTAAAACAACATTTTTAAAACCTGATTCCGTATCAATAGAAAACATAATTCCCGAAGATCCGACGTCGGAGCGAACCATCTTTTGTACACCTACCGAT
>CAYGIU010000027.1:0-8900 GCA_964350015.1 uncultured Gammaproteobacteria bacterium | reverse complement strand
ATTACGGTTCTCTATATTAACGTTGATTGGCGCGAAGCAATTCTCTCAACAATTTGGCCAATTCATTTTGAATGGAATGCAACTTCAATTATGCTAGTTGCGGCGATTGTTGGAACAACGATCTCGCCCTATTTATTCTTTTGGCAAGCAGAAGAAGAAGCCGAGGATCGTAATGAAAAAGAAAAAGCCAATGGTTCAAAGAATTTTATTGTTACAAAGCATGAGCTCAAGGACTTAAAAGAGGATACTTTTTTAGGAATGTTGTTTTCCAATTCTGTAATGTGGTTTATTGTTCTTGGCGCTTCTCAACTCGGAAAATTATATGGCTTAGGCGAGATAAATAACTTTGATGATGCCGCGCTTGCGTTAAAGCCGTTGCTAGGCGACAAGGCATTTATCATGTTCAGTCTTGGAATCATCGGAACCGGATTATTAGCTATTCCAGTCTTAGCCGGCAGTGTTGGCTATATGATTGCCGAAGTATTCGGCTGGAAGGAAGGTTTAAATAGACATTTTCATAAGGCCAGGGGTTTTTATATTGCCATTATTGCCTCTACGTTAATCGGAATGCTTTTGTCTTTTTCCGGCCTAGATCCTGTTCAACTATTGGTTTATACGGCCATTTTTTATACACTGATTACACCGCCGCTGATTTTTGTTATTATTAAGATAGCCAATAATAAGAAGATTATGGGGAAGAGTGTTAACTCTTTTGCCTCTAATTTTCTTGGTTGGACAGCCTTTGGGCTTATTAGTGCCCTTGTTGTTGTTTATTTAGGGCTAATATTGAAATAAAAAAGCTTTTTGTATTGACAAAAATATAAAGTTTTGCTATAATAAATTTATAATTAATTAACATTTTCTATGGATTATTCTAAGGAAGTTGATCAGATTACCTCGATGTTATTGGCTGAAAAGGCTTCTGGCCTTAGTGAAGCTGAGACAGCGGTACTAAAAGATGAACTGATTGATAAGATAAACCATGCTATTATCATGGAATTGCCAGTTGATTCATTACACGGGCTTCAAGTAGCACTTGACTCAGGCGACGTTCAACAAGTAAAGTCATTCTTAGAAACTAATATTCCAAATCTTGCTGAGCTTATTAAAGAATCAGCAAAATAATAAAACTATATGGGTATCGAAAATATGAATTTAAATAATAACGAGCAGGCTGAGAGCACTGAAGTGAAAAAAAACAGACTTTTGGAATGGATTAAAAGAAATCCTCCTGTCCGTAATTTGATGATTGGCGCAGCTGCTATTGGAACTTTCTTGGCCTTTTCAGGAGAGGGTAAGGCTGGTGAAAAGCCAGACGCTACACCAGTAGATTCTTTGAAGAATAATACTGAACTTGTTTCAGATTCTTCATCTGTTGGTCAGGATGCTGATGCAATGAGAATTCGCACCGAAGCTAAGCTTGATGCTTCTAATGAAGTTGCCAGCGTTGGTAAGGAAGAAAAAGGCGTTGAGATTACTAAAAGCCTAGCAAGCCCGGTCGCCTATGATTCACATCGTAATGTGGTTGATATTGATTTAAGTGGTAACGAAGTTGAGATTAAAACTTATCGAGCGGATGGAAGTTTTGTTGAGAGTAGAAAAATGAAAGACCACGGAACGATTTTTTATGAACCAGGCTATACTCATCGAATTTTTGATGCAAAAACCGGACAAGCACTAGAAAATCTTAGCTTGGATGCTGACAAGTTAAAAGATCTTGCCAGCAAGAAAGATAAGAGCGTCGAAGAGCAGAAAAAGGATATGGAGCAAAATCTTAAACAACAAATTAATCAGATTGACCAAGAAAAGGGAAATCAATAAATCTAAACAACAAATAGAGCCTTAAGGGGCTCTATTTTGTTAGCTTGACTTTTACCATATTTTTTGCTAATCTTTAAAGCAGTAAACACTAGATTATTACCCTATGCCTGATTATTCACCGGCCGTTGATGCACTCGTAGTTCGTCTGATGAAGGAACAAAACCTTGATCCCACTGACGAACAGGCCAAAGAAGTTTTTAAGAACGAGGCGTTAGATAAAATTAATCGCTATATTATCAGTCGTATTCCAGATGAACGATTGACTGATTTTGAGGATTTGTTAGTCGAAAACAATCCGGAGAAAATTTCTTTCTTTTTGGAAGAAATCATCGGGAACGCCGAAAAGGCACTTGATGAATCACTTGCAAACTATTAAACCCTTATGAATCAAGAAGCAATTTTTAATCCAGTGCCACTTGGTAGAGATGCTAGAAGTTTTACCGAGGAAGAATCAAAGCGACTTGAAGCACTTAGAGAGAAATTAATACAAGAAAGTGGAGATGGGAAGATAATCTCCGGCATTTTTAAGCTTTTAGAACGTCAAGGTTCGATACAATAAGATTTTTTCAACCGACCTCCTTTGGGGGTCGGTTTTGTTATTAGTAGTTTTTTTAAAATATGCTATACTGTTCTTATTGCTATGGACGTTTTGAGTAATCAATCAGAATTAGCCGGTTACTTTGCCGACTGTTTAATAGAACAGAACTACAGCTCCGAAACTGACGAGGCTGAGTTAGAGACGTTAAAGCAAGACTTAATAGAGCGGGTCAATCGCGAAATAAGTCAGGCAGTGTTTGATAATTTAACTGATGATCAATTGGCGCAGCTCGAAGAATTTTTAGAAGAAGGGGATACTGAGGCTGCGAGTGTCTTTTTACGAACCGCTATTCCGGATTTACGACGATTGATTGTTGAGCGGCTCGTAAACCTTAAAGAAGAAATTTCATAATTATTTTATATGTCTTATGGGCTTCGAAACTAACTTTTTTTCGGCTAGTTCCCGAAATGCGCAAGAACGAAATGAGCGTCACTTGCCGATGATTACTGAAGCTGCGTTTGGCGTTTTCAAAGACCAAGACGATATGATGAGTGCGATGACTGAGTTCACTGAAGAATAAATCTGATTTAAAAAACGTCCGCCAAATTGGCGGACGTTTTTGTTATTTATATTTCTCGTTAAAGTTTTCTTTTTCCGGATCAGCTTCTATTTTCTTAAACAGCGGTTCGAGGTTTGAAACTTTTACTTTTCTTGCTAATTCAATAACTTCTTTTTCAGTAAGCCAGTGGTCAGTAGTAATGCCGAGCATTTTTTCTAATTTAGAAAAACTTTCAGGCATAATTGGTTTGATCATTATTGCCGTAGAAATTATTACTGAGATTGCACCAAGTATAACTGAAGCGTATTTTTCCGGATCATCCTTAATCTTCCAGGGAGTTGTGTTTGAAAGATACACATTACCTGCGGCTGTTAAAGAAAGAATATTCTCAGCATAATCTCTAAATTTACATTCCTCGATTAATGCCTTGCCGTGTTTTAGGTAATCTTCAATAGTTTGATTTTCTAATACTGCTTGTGGCTTAGTTGAAGAAAAATCAATGCCTTCGGCTAGCGTTAATGTCCGATTAATGAAATTACCTAAATTGGCAATTAACAGATTGTTTGTTTTTACAATAAAATCATCCCAGGAAAAGTCACTGTCGGAGTTCTCCGGCATAATTAAGCATAAATAGAAACGGACAATATCTAGTCCGAAATCAGCGACAATTTTTCTCGGATCTAAAGTAACGCCAAAGCTTTTAGAAAAACCTTCATTGTTAAGCGTTAAAAATTGGTTGATGGCTGGCACATCGGGTAAATGGAGTTTTTCATCGTATGAATGAAGTTGTCCCGGCCAAAAGAGGGAATGGAAAACCAAATTATCTTTTCCGGCAAAATAATAATGTTTAGCTTCGTCGTTGTACCAAAAAGTCTTCCAATCTTGGCCGCCGTCTTCGAATTGTTTGATAGATGCTGAAAGATAGCCGATAACCGCTTCAAACCAAACATAGAGTCGTTTATGTTCGAAACCGGCTAATAGTTTGTCGGCTGGAATTCTATCGGCGGGAATTTCAATTCCCCAATCAATATCGCGAGTAACCGGTCGTCCTTTTAATCCCTCTTCAAGCCAGCGCATTGATTCGTTGCGAACCCACGGGCGCCAGGTATCTCCGTGTTCCGTAACATATTGTTTTAAAAATCCTTCTAGTTTAGGCCAGTCAAAGAAATAATGTTCGGTACTCTTCATTGTTACCGGTGTTTTTGAAAGTTTGCTGATTGGATGTATTAATTCGCCTTGTGCTAGTAATTTTCCGCAGTTATCGCATTGGTCTGAGCGAGCGTCTTTATCATGACAATGAGGACATTCGCCTTCAACATAACGGTCAGGTAAAAAGCGATTCTCTTTTTCAGAAAAATATTGTTCGGATGATTCTTTATATAAAAGATCTTTTTCTATATAGCTGACGAACATATCCTGTACAACTTTTTTATGAGTTGGATTATCAGTGCGTGTATATAAATCAAAACTAAGATTAAGTTCTCTAAATAGCGCCTCATGCTTTGGATGATACTCGTTAACAATATCGATCGGCGTTAAACCGCGTTTATCAGCCTCTACTGTTGTCGGTGTGCCATGGCAATCTGAACCGGAAACCATTAAGACATCGTTTCCTATAAAACGATTGAAGCGGGCAAAAATATCGGCCGGTATTAAATAGCCGGCTAAATGGCCGAAATGGATGTCGCCGTTAACATAGGGCCAAGCAACTCCAATGAATACTTTTTTAGACATATATACAGTATATCACTATTCCTCGCCTTTTTGCTGGCGCCACAAGGCGGCGTAGAGCCCTTTTTCTTCTAATAAGGCATCATGCGACCCTTGTTCAGAAATCAAGCCTTTTTCAAGGACATAAATACGATCAGAGTGCATAATTGTTGAAAGACGATGGGCAATAAGAATTGTAATAAGATGAGGCTTGGCTTTACTAATCGCTTTAATAGTTTCAGTAATTTCATGTTCGGTAATACTGTCTAAGCTCGAAGTTGCTTCATCAAAAATAATAACGTCTGGTTGGCGCAAGAGAGCGCGGGCGATAGCAAGACGTTGTTTCTCTCCACCGGATAATTTTAATCCGCCTTCGCCAATGCGAGTCATTAGTCCTTGATCGCCGCGATTAATTATTGTCATAGCGGCTGATTGATCAAGGGCTTCTAAACACTGGGCGTCGCTCGCGTCCGGCTTAACAAATAATAAGTTGTCTTTGATTGTTCCGGCAAAAAGTTGAGTGTCTTGCGAAACATAACTAATTTTTTGTTTAAAGGTTTCTGATTTAAGATGAGATAAATTAATGTTGTTGACGGTAATTTGTCCGCTTGTTGGTTGATACAAGCCGAGAATCAATTTAATCAAACTGGTTTTTCCAGCGCCACTCGGTCCGACAAAGGCAACGGTTTCTCCCGGCTTGATGGAAAGTTCGATCTTATCGAGAGCCGGTCGAGAGCTATC
Organism: uncultured Gammaproteobacteria bacterium; assembly: GCA_964350015.1. Classification (GTDB taxonomy): domain Bacteria; phylum Patescibacteriota; class Patescibacteriia; order Patescibacteriales; family Patescibacteriaceae; genus Patescibacterium. Next base: position 3,531 of record CAYGIU010000027.1, on the reverse strand, counting down.
GCCATAACTAAATCCGACATTATCAAAGTGCAAATCAGTTACTGAAGGAATCTCCTTGGTACGTTGCGTTGTGTCTTCCGGTTTCATGTTTAAAATTTCATTAAGGATTTCGTTACTGGCTTTTGCTTCCTGATACTGTGACGCAACGTTGCTCAATTCATACAATGGGTTAAAGATAAAGAATGAATAGAACAATAAGCTGAAGAATTGTCCAAGGCTGACTACTTGATTAAAGATAAGCCAGAGTAAGAGTAAGAGAATACTAGAACGACAGAAGTTAATGAGCGTTCCTTGTACAAAACTTAAAGTTCGAATTAATTTAATCTTCTTTAATTCTAATTCTAGAATTTCTCCATTAACAATGTTTAAACGTTCGGTTTCTTGTGATTCTAATCCCAAACTTTTTACCAACTCAACGTTGCGTAAAGTTTCGGTGGTAGAGCCGGCTAATGCACCCATGCGCTGAACAATATCTTTTTGAGCCTGCTTAATTTTTTTACTGATGTAAAAAGTTAAACTTCCAACAATTGGCAATAATGACAAGAAAGCCAAAAAGATAGACCAATGAATTGTGAATGAATAAATTAAAACAAAGAGTAAGCCAATCATTGCAACAAAAACAATGTTGATGGAACTGGTGATAATTGTTTGAGTATCGATTCTAGCTTTTTGTAACTTCTGTAAAATTTCTCCGGACTTTTGATCTTCGAAAACAAAGTACGGTAAGGAAAAAGCGTGGTTAACGCCGCGGGCATACAAAGAAGCTCCGAGATTTTGGGTTACATAATTAACGTAATAATCTTGAAAGTTTTTGGCAATGCGGGAAATTAAGGCAACGCCGATTGAAGCGAGCAATAAAAGTGCAACACCTTTTAAGAAGTCGCCTTGGCTTAATTCGCCAATGCGGCTCGCATAGCGATCAATCAAGAGTCGAAAAATTTGCGGATCAAGTAAAGAGAATACTTGGTTAATCGTGGCTAGTCCTAAGATTAAGGCTAGCTTTTTCTTATAGCGTTTAAGATATTCGAAGATAAATTTCATAAATGAGATTATAGATATTTGTATAGGATACTGGAAATATGCGATTTTGTCCAGGATTATAGGAAAAAAAGCATAGGTGGTATATAATAAAACCACTATGAATATAACATCAATTATCGGCCGCGAGATATTAGATAGCCGCGGCAATCCGACCGTTAGTGCCACTGTTGTGCTTGATTCAGGTATCAGCGCTTCAGCAGCAGTTCCTTCAGGAGCTTCTACTGGTCAATACGAGGCGCAAGAGCTTCGAGATGGTAAAGCAGACCGTTATGATGGCCAAGGAGTTACTAAGGCCGTCAAAAACCTTAATGAAGTACTTGCTCCGGCTTTGATTGGCCAAGCAGCAGACGCCCAAGGAGATATTGATCGTATCATGATTGAACTTGACGGGACGCCTAATAAATCTAAGATCGGCGCCAATGCTATTTTGGCTGTTTCTTTGGCTTGCGCGCGAGCTGCTGCCTTGCAACACAATGTTCCTTTGTATCGCTATATCAGAGAAATTGCCGGCTTCGGCCCTTTACCATTAATGCCTTTGCCATTGATGAATCTTATTAATGGTGGACGACATGCTGATTGGGCAACAGATATTCAAGAATATATGGTTATGCCGATTGGTGCGCAAACTTTTAGCGAAGGCTTACGAATGGGTACGGAAATATATCATGCTTTGAAAAGAATAATTGTTGAAGGAGGAAATTTAGCAGTTGTTGGCGATGAAGGCGGCTTTGTTCCTAATTCGGAAAATAATGAAGCGCCGCTTGAATTAATTATGAAAGCAATTGTTGCGGCAGGTTACGAACCCGGCGTTGATGTCGCTTTGGCGATTGATGCCGCGGCTGCTGAATGGTATAAGAACGGTCAGTATCATTTAAAGAAAGATGGAGCGCGCGATGCCGCTAAATTAAAAGAGTGGTACGCGGAACTTACGAAAAAATATCCATTAATTTCAATTGAAGATCCCTTCGGCGATGATGATTGGCAAAGTTTTAGTGGACTGACTGATGAACTCGGAGAAAAAGTTCAGATTGTTGGTGATGATTTATATGTTACTAATAAATTACGATTAGAGCGGGGGATCCAGGAAAAAGCGACGAATGCGATTTTGGTGAAGCCAAATCAAATCGGAACATTGACCGAAACTATTGAAACCATTAACTTGGCTCAGGCAAATCATTTTAAAGTTATTATTTCTCATCGCAGTGGGGAGACGCCGGATGACTTTATTGCTGATTTGGCTGTCGCTTGTGGTGCTGGACAAATTAAAGCCGGTGCACCGGCGCGAGGTGAACGAGTTGCCAAATATAACAGACTATTAGAAATTGAAGCTGAATTAGGAACCGGAGCGAAGTATTATAAGTTGTAATTTTTCTCGACTTGACGACAGTGTAGTTATTAACTACACTGTTTTTAAATAAAGCTATTTAAAAATTTAAAGATTGGAGAAATATACCTTGGAAAAGAGAAGAATATCTCAAAGTAAAGCAGTTATTGATTCCATTAAAGTATTCGGCAAAAAAGCAAAATCTGTGGCTGAATTATATTTATTGCTTAATGCTAAACAATGGGAAGAAATAATTATTTATTTGACCCTGGCCGAATCGAAAACTGTGGCACAAAGCGAGAAGGATAAATTAATATCAGTGCCGCTTTTTCGTGATGATTGTAGAATGACAAATGGAGAGTTAATTGATACACAGTGTTTAATAATGTCTATTTGCGATTATAAAGCGGTGTATCGTATTGCTAGAGCAGCGCATAGATTGGCAGCGCGTGCCCTTGCTTTAAAAGATTATGTGTTTTTAACAGATTTGTTTAACAGGTTTCTAGACGGGAAGAATAATGTTCCTTATTTACAGAATCCTTCTTTCTTAATTGAAATTGTTGAAAATGAAAACATACCAATTACTCTAAGGAGAGCAGTAACGCAATTTATGTCCAATAGTGTATTAACTGTCCCGGCTCCGTACTTTGAAGAAAAAGCAAAGGTTCCAGAATTATTTATGCCCTGCTTATGGGGATTGTATAAACGCAAAGCCTATTTTAAGGGATTGGAGACTTTGAAATTTTTACCCGAATGGCCAAAAGATAAAATTAATCATTTTTTGCTTGAATTTAAATTGAAGCTGATTATTATTGAATCTTCGGAGGCCTCTCATTCTTACTCGCGAAAAGAAGAAGGCGCTACTTGCGGTAGAACCTGGTACAAGGGTAGTGTTGATTTTATAATTAGGCGTTTAATATTTGACGTGAAGCCTGATATAAAAAGTCAATTACTCGCTATAATTAAGAAGGACGCAGTTGAAGGAGAATTTTTTAACATGTGCAGAATGGTGCACACCCGTAAAATTGCAGTTAATTCTGATTTGCAACAAGCAATCGAATTGCTTGGGTAAATAAAGAATTAATCATCGAACTTGACGACAGTGTAGTTATTAACTACACTGTTTTTAAATAATAGTTAATTGAAAATTTAAATAAATATAGGAG
>CAYGIU010000026.1:0-9342 GCA_964350015.1 uncultured Gammaproteobacteria bacterium | reverse complement strand
AAGCCAGCAGTTTTAACTTCGCTTTTCGGACCTGATTCTTTTGTATGCTTGAGTGCTAAATCATGCAACTCCGATAATTCTTTCTTTATCTGATTGAACGCCGCTTTGATTCCGGCGCTATCATTTACTTTTTCTGCTTCGTCTAATAAATCCAAAGATTTCTTCAAACGCTTTTGCAATTCAATTGCAACTTCTTTAGTAATGTATGAAACTTCCGTTTCCATCTTCAATTCTAAACGCGCATCAATCTTAATAAGCTCCATCTGCAACTTTTCTTTGGATGACTGCGCTGCAGCTAATTCTTTTTGCAAATTATCAAATTCCTCGCTCGCTCCGCCTTGTTTTTGCAAACCCGACAACTCCGTCGTTAAGCCCGATAGTTTTTTATCTTTGACCTGTTTATTTTTTTCCAATTCTAAAAGCTCTTCATTGGCCTTCTTAAATCGATCATTAATTTCGTGCCAAACAGTCCGATAATATGCCAATTGTAATTCGCGCAATTCCACTTCAATTTCGCCACGCTTCTTTAAACGATTTACCTGACGAGTTAAATTGTTTAAACGAGGTTCAATTTCTCCTAAAAGCATTTCCGCTTGCCCGAGATGTTCTAAACTGGCGCGCAATTTATTCAAAGAATCATCACGCTTAATTTGAAACTGTTTAACGCCGGTCGCTTCATCAAAAAATTCCTTTCGTTCGGAAAGAGAAGTATTTAAAAAACTTTCAACCGTTCCCTGACCAATAACACTATAGGTTTTAGAACCGACATTGGCCTTAGCTAAAAGCAATTGCACATCAAGCAAACGAACTTTATTGTTGTTTACTAAATAATCACTTTCACCATCGCGATATAAACGACGCGTCAAAACAAATTGCGAAAAGTCTAACGGTGCTTGTCGATCTTCATTATTAAAATAAAGCGAAACTTCGGCCATGCCGAGCTTTCCTTTTTTATCAGAACCGGAAAAAATAATATCTTCTGATTTTTTACCGCGCAGGGTTTTCATACTCTGTTCGCCCAATGCCCAACGTACCGAATCGGCAATATTTGATTTACCTGATCCGTTCGGACCAACAATGGCGGTTAAGCCGCGACGGTCGCCATCAACAATACCCGGAAAAATAAGTCCGTTCTTATTAGCAAATGATTTAAATCCTTGAATTTCGAGTTTTTCTAAATACATACTTAATACAAAAAGGCGCCCAGCGCGTCGCCTTCATTATACATCACTTTTTCACTAAATAAAAAGACCTCCATAACGTCTATGGAGGCCGGGGTAACATGCATTAGTAGGGATTAAATTTACTTTTGCATGAAACAATTTAAAATAAGAAGGTAATGATTGCTAAGATCTTTCGGCCTAGTACCAACGAGGATGAGGTTAAACCGATTCGATAAACCGTAAGGAAAAACTTCCTTAGGTTAGCCTATGCCGGTAACGCCCATTTCTTTGCAAAGAATGTTTTAAGCTCCTCTGTATTTTTTTTACTATAAGCTGAAATACCGAGCAACCACTCTCCTTCTTAAAAATTGAAAATAACTATGCGTAAGAACTATACTATTCCTTATTTAAAACTATGTCAAGTGCATAATTAATAAGCTTTTAATAGTTCAATTCCCGAATAAAAATATTTTAAAACAGTCTGCCAATCTTTACCTTCATGGACCATTAATAGTGCACCACGAGCGGACATACCAACGCCGTGACCGTATAATGACTTTCCTTTATCTTGCGGTACTGAAACGCTTTTTAGCCAAGCGACGGACGTTCCGCCCCAGACTTCAGTCCAATCGCGAGTTCGTCCATCAGAGTTTGAAAAATATGGAGTGACTACGGTTTTACCTTGATAGCTTACTGTTACTGCTCGAGTTGCATCAACCGCGGCACTTAAACGCGGCATGCGCAATTCGGAATTATAACCTCGATAGACCTGATCATAATATGCATCAATATGAAAATGATCAGCAGCATGTTTAGTTGATGCACCTATTAAACCGAAGGAGATTCCTCGTTGATAATGATACATTGCATAACTACGCGCTGCTGTTGCCATAACTTTTTGAAATTCCACAGTTGAAGCATTAGTAGTTTCTGCTAAGCCCTTAAGATATGTTTCAATCGACAATTCATTAATCATCCAAATCTTTTTAGCCGGTTCAGTGTAACGATATTCGATAATGTTTCTAAATCGATTGTCTGACGACGCCGGGTTCCAGGCCGGACCATTTTTGTAATCAAGTAAGGTGGCGACTGAATTAATTTGTCGAGGAACAAAACGCACGGGCGACGCCGTAGTTTTAGACAGTGAAGCCAAAGCTACGGCGTAACGCCGGGAAGCGGGATCATAAGAAAGAGTAACTAGCTGTCCGGCAGCAACTGCCGAATACAAAGTTTCAGTGCCGGCAACAACATCAAATAAAGAATCATACATAACTCGCTGTGAACCGCTCGGACTAAATAAACCGATGCGAAGAATCGGCTCATTACTTAGTACAGTAATCGGAGTTGATGGAACGACTGGTACTGTCGTACTTATACTGGTCGGAGGAACAACGACATTCGGAGCTGGTGCCGGAGTCGGTGCCGGAGCCGGAACCGAAATCGGAGCAGGCGTGGCCGTAGTCTTAGAAATAGTAACAAAAACGCGAACGAGCGAACCCGGAATTGGTTGCTCATTTTTTACAAGTTGAAAATTTTCTTGAATCATTCCTTCAATATCAGTCGGTGCTTTTATCGGAAAGGAAAATTCAATACTTTGTCCCGGCTTAACTTCTTTACTTAAGTTTGTCGGCTGATAATATTTAGGCCAGGACGACGTTTTTAGTTTTGAAAATGTTTTTAAATACGGTCCTGTTTCAAAACTTACTTCACTCGGTTTCCAAGAAATCTTTCCGGTATTTTTTAAAGTGATTTTTTGCGTAGCGCTCGCTCCACTTAATAAAGATACATATATCGTATCTTTAGGAGGCATCGCACTTACTTCAAGTGTGGCCGCTTCTGTTGTTTCAATAAACACTGAAGCTAATGCTCCAATTCCTATCAAGCGATGTTCATCAATGTGCTGAGCATTTTTCGCTTCAATCGAATTATAAATAAAATTTAGGCAACCGGCGCTAATCGCGACAATAAAAAAAGCAATGGACAGATTAAGTACGAGCCCAGTCCAGCTGAGCTCCTGATCCATTGCTTTCTTTTTGAATTGTCGATATGAGCGTTCCCACTCAATCTTACTATACTCTTTTTTAATTTCGAACATTTTGTTTTTGTTTTATATTCTCATAATAGCATAAAAAACCACTAAAGTCAATGGTTTTGTATACAATTTGTGTACAGATTTATTTTTGTCCGCTCGTACAAATCGCAATTGCTAATCCGTCAGCCGCGTCATCCGGCTTTGGGATTTCTTTTAAATTTAAAATCATCTTTACCATTTTCTGCACCTGCGATTTTCCGGCAGCACCGTAACAAGATACTGCTTGCTTAACTTGATTCGGAGTAAATTCAATCACCGCTACTCCCGCTTGTTCTATAGCCAAAAGTATAACGCCACGCGCTTGTCCTACTAACATAGCGCTCGTTACATTGCGAGAAAAAAATAATTTTTCAATACCGACAATGTCCGGTTTATATTCTTTAATTAGTTCAGACACTCTTGTATAAATCGTTTCCAGTCTTTCGCTCATATGCGTTTTTGCCGGAGTTCTAATTGAACCGTAATCTAAACAGACAAACTTTCCGCCCTGATCTTCAATAACACCAAAGCCGGTATCGGCCAGGCCCGGATCAAATCCGATAATGATCCGTTTATTCATATTATTCAATATTATTAAAATAGTCACTGACATCTTCGTCAGCTTCCAAGGCATCCATAAAGGTTTCAACTTTAGTTTTGTCTTCTTCAGAAAGTTTTAATTTTTCCTTAGCAACATATTCAATATCGGCTGATTCAGTATCTAGTTTTTTTGTTTCCAGCCAATGCTTAACTTTCATTAAGTTTTCCGGTTTTGTAAAAATAACAATACCGTCTGTTTCGTGTTTCAGGTCATCGACGCCGGCGTCGATCGACTCAAGCATAAAATCATCCCATTCCAATTTAGACGCCTTCCACAAATCTTCAGCAATTAATAAAACTCCCTTTTGTTCAAAATTCCACACAACCGAACCCATACTTCCGCCGTGTTTTGTAAATAAATGACGAATGCTAGCTGCCGCCCGATTGCGGCTATCAGTTACAACCTTAATAACAAACTGGCTTTGAGCGGGTCCGAAACCTTCATATAATAATTCTTCAATAGACGCGCCGCCATCTTCGCCGGTGCCGCGCTTAATGGCCCGTTCAATATTGTCTTTCGGCATATTAACGCTGCGACCTCGTTCAATGGCTTGCGCAAGTTCAAAATTCATTGAAGGATCACCGCCTTTGCGCGCTGCAATTGAAATAAGATTAGCAACTTTGGTAAAAGCCGCGCCGCGTTTAGCGTCGACAATAGCTTTTGCTCGTTTAGTTGTCGCCCATTTTGAGTGTCCGGACATATAAGTATTTACATGGCCAGTATGCCACTGCTTTAAAGAAAAATCAATTTTGTATGAAAAAAGGGCTTATAAAATCATAAGCCCTTGGTTTGGTCAAATTAATGACCGTTACAAATCCATTAAATGCCAAGGTGATGTTTCTTCCAATCACTTGGCAGATAATGAGACAGGATTATTTCCTATCATTTTTACTGCAACCTTTGCTCTCTTCGGCTGCAGGAAAATATCGCGCATCGTTTTCACTCGATTCTCCCAGTACACCGGTTTTTTGTGGTGTTTGGATCAAACTGAGAAGCGCATCGTAATCAATGCCTGATATCATCATTCGTAAAATGTGCATGTATAAAAATCATAATAACATATAACAAAAATTATGTCAAGTATCTATGACATAATTTGATATTTTCCCTTATTTTTAGCCTTTTAATATAAGCCCGATAAAAAGTAATCTACCGGCGCCCAATCGTCTGTCAAGACTTTTACGTCAGATACATAGTAATAGCGCTTGAGCATAAAATCATTAAATTCCTTTGAATTGATCTCTTCTTTGGGCCACAAATCCTTTTTTGAAGCGACAAGCATAATATTTTGAATTCCTTCACTATCCACGCCGTCTAAAGGAAAGATTGCCACATGTTCAAAAACCGAAGCGTAGGTTGAATACTCGGAGCTCATGAACTTTGAGCTTTGTCCAGACAACGCGGCAACAAGATTTACAATTACAACGCCGTCATCAGCTAGATGATCATATACTTCTTGCACCGCTTCTTTAGTTGCTAAGTGAAATGGAACCGATCCGGCATTGTTAAAGGCATCAATAAAAATCGCGTCGTAACGTTCATTAGAGTTTTGCAAAAAAGTTCTGCCGTCTTGATGAAAAATTCGCATTCGCGAATCATCTTCTAAACCAAAATATTGTTGGGCGATCTTTGTATAGAGACGATCTATTTCAACAACATCAATTTTTGCTAAGTCATGACTCTTAATAAAATCTTTTGGAACCGAATAAGCTCCCCCGCCGATCATTAATGCTTTTTGTATTTTAAGATTAAGATAATTTGCCAATCTAAAAAACTTAGTATATTCAAATACTAAGTCGTCATTATTTTTAAAACGGGCTGATTGAGAAAGATGCGGCCCGGACATTAAATTAATGGTTTCTTGCTTAGTTGCTCCATCAACCTGATTGGCTAAAAATAAACGATTGTAAGCACTTTCATATTCAGCAAAAACTAACTTCGAGGGGAAAAACAAATCTTTACTTGTTGAAACAAAATATCCCGAAACACAAAGCAATAAAAATACAGTAAATACCCTCTTTGTTTTAAGAAGCATTAATCCGCAAAAAATAAGTACTAAGCTTACTAACACCAAACTTTTAAAACTACCCAGTTGCGGAATCAAAATAAACCCGGCCGCAAATGTTCCAAGTATACTACCGACTGTTGAAAGGGCTGATAATTGCCCGGCCATAGTTCCGGAGTTTTTTGTTTCCTTAAGCGATAAGCGCAAAGCGTAGGGCGAAACAGCACCAAGTAAAATACTCGGGATAACAAATAATACTATTGAAATAATAAAAGCCGCGCCGCCTAGCGAAAATGCTGAAATTAAGAAAGAACTAATCGGAGCAATAAAAATGTTCAACCATATTAAAGCCGCAATAAAAACTCCGGCTAAACTACAAATCATTCCTAACTTTTGTACAGTTGGATGAGCGTCAGCGTAGCGTCCTCCAAACCAATATCCAAAAGATAGCGCCGCTAAAATAACGCCGATAATTACGGTCCAGACAATCAATGAAGTTCCAACATACGGAGCAAGCAAGCGCGAACCGACAAGCTCAACAATCATGACAGCAGCGCCGGAACAAAAGACTGTAAATCGCAAAGGCCACATATTATAATTTACTTACAAAATTAGACCACAAAGTTATCAAACCAAAACCGAGGAAAAATATAAAGACAAAGGCAATGATAATTTTTCGCCAGGCCGCCGGCTGAAATACTTTTGGTAAAAGCTTGCGATTTAAATAACTTACTAAAGCAATATGTATAATCATCGCCCAGGCATTGATTACCGCTCCAGCAATAATCAAAGTACGCGGTTCATAATAATTTAAGAGGAACAACAAAATTCCAAAAGCAATTTGCGCCCAAACAAAAACAAAATAGATTTTAGAAAGAGGTACTTTGTCTGACTTGGTTTTTTCAATACGCTTCAAAGCATAGTTCTCAGCCATAATACGCGACGTTGAATCGATAATACCTAATTGCGTTTGTAACAACAAGACTCCGATAATAACAAGCAAGGCTGTACCGGCCCAAGGCGCAATGGCAAAAGCGACATGCGATGCCTGATTAACAATAAAATTAATACCTTGAGTATTGTCGGCCTCTCCATACGTAGTTGCATAAGATAAAATCATTAACAAAGCCATTGAAACAAAACCCAAAAACCAAAAGACAATAGCGTGCTCAGTATTAATACGTTTCCACCAGGCACGAAAGTTTCCGATATTTTCTTCATTTACTGAAAAAGATTCTCCACCTAGCTTAAGATGTTTTTCAACTAATGCCCCTTTAAATAATCCGGAAATTTTTTGCGAATAGGCACCCATACCAAAGCCTTTTTCTTTGATATAAATTGATTGAGATAAATTCAAATTTCCACCGGCGCCGGAATAGGCAAAGGCGCCAAGAAATGCGGTTAAGGCAATGCCTTCAGGAATAAAACTAAAACCGTCGCCAATACCGATTAAACCTTGGCCGAACGCCTTCAGCGTTTCCATATCAATAACCATCATTGCTAAAACTAAAATAAAAGGAACGCCAATTAATATTAATGTTTTTGTAAGATGTTCCATGATTGAATAAACGGATCGTCCGATACTCAAAATCAAACCGAACAAAATAAACAGCCCGATGGCCAGCCATTTAAAATCTTCAATACCTAAAGCCGCGCCGAGTGACTGAGCGCCGGCCGCACCGATACCCGGAAGACCGAATCCAATAAATGTTGAAATGATAAACCAATACGGCGTCCACTTTAACAATTTTGACAAGCCTACAAAAACGCTCTCGCCTTTTACTAAGGCATAGCGTTCAATTTCCATATTAATAAAAAACTGAAACGAAATTCCGAGTAAGGCCGCCCAAACCAAACCTAAACCGTGGTTCGCGGTTAAGTATGGCCATAAAATTAATTCACCCGAACCAAGTCCGAAAGCCAAAATAATAAAGCTTGGTCCGATAATCTTTCTTAAGGATAGAGCGGGCGGAAATTTTTTTAATAATTCGCTCATGATAATGCTTAATGTTATACTGTATTATAACACATATGACATTTCTACAAACTATAATTCTCGGCATTATCGAGGGCATTACGGAATTTTTACCAATTTCTTCAACCGGTCATTTAATGATTGCCGATCGGCTTTTGCATATTGGCTTATCTTCATTTATCACGAGCTTCAATATATATATCCAGCTAGGTGCAATCCTCGCCGTTGTTGTCTTATATTTTAAAAAAATATTTACAAGCTGGCTCCGCGTTCTGCATATTATCGCCGCTTTTTTACCGACGGCTATTATTGGTTTACTACTATTTCCTTTTATAAAAAACATTCTGCTCGAGAATTTGTTTATTGTCGGACTAGCTTTAATCATCGGCGGAGTTGTTATTATTATTTTTGAATATTTCTTCGCCGGAAAAGTAAAAGAAAGAAAACTCTCCATCCATAGTTCAATCTGGATTGGTATATTTCAGGCAATTGCCGTCATCCCCGGCGTTTCTCGATCCGCGGCGACGATCATCGGCGGACGAGCAATAGGCATTAAACGAGAAGATATTGTTGAATTCTCATTTTTATTGGCCATCCCGACAATGCTAGCCGCTACTGCCCTTGATCTTATTAAAAGCGACTTTAATTTTTCCCAAAATGAATGGCTTTTGATTCTTGTCGGCTTTGTCGTTGCTTTTCTAACTGCCTTGGCCGCAGTTAAGTGGTTTTTGTCATATATCCAAAAACACGGCTTTGCGGCTTTTGGCTGGTATCGGATCATCGTGGGCTTGATTATTCTCATATTTCTGCTATAGTAAGCGAATACTCAACACTTTTTATTCTTAAGTAGGCATTTATGAGTGAGCCAGGATTTGATAATTTTGAGGTCATACATCATCGTGATACTGAGATTAGCAAAGAAAAACCATTTAACTGGCGCTCATATTTAAAATTTCCCGAAAAAATGCCGGCTGAATTGGCTGAAAAGCTTGATTTTTTAAGCAGTATTATCAACAGTGAAGAGCCAGCTGACAAAGAAGTGGCCGCTGATTTTATCAGTGAGTTCCATACATTACGAAATCCACTTCAAGGGTTTATAAATTATTTCCGAGCTGAATTAGGCGCTGAAGAAAGAAAAGCAATAAACAATGCTCTAGGAGACTGTGAGCCAACAAAGCACAAATGGACGGATTCAATAATCAATAAAACAGACTAAATAAGATATGGCTAATATCAGAAACATCGCAATTATCGCTCACGTCGACCACGGCAAAACCACGCTGGTCGACGCTTTGCTTAAACAAACTGCCACTCATCTTAATAAAGATGCGGGGACTGAGTTAATCATGGACTCAAATGAGTTGGAAAAGGAGCGCGGTATTACAATTTTTTCTAAAAACGCTTCGGTTGTTTATAATGGAACTAAAATAAATATTATCGACACTCCCGGTCACGCTGACTTCGGCGGTGAAGTTGAACGCGTCTTAAAAATGGCTGACGGTTGCCTTCTATTGATTGATGCCAAAG
>CAYGIU010000025.1:4594-9723 GCA_964350015.1 uncultured Gammaproteobacteria bacterium | reverse complement strand
CATGCTTGGTGCTCATACGCTTACCCTAGCATTGATTCAAATAATTTCAAATAAGATGTAGCTGCTTTATCCCAATTAAAGTCTTTTGCTCGCTCTAAACCGGCTTTTGAAAGCGAGGAAGCCAGTTCAGGACTTATTAAGATCTCTTGTAAGCCTTGCGTTAAGGACATTGGATTATAGGGATCAATCAGAATACCGGCGTTCCCAATCGTTTCCGGTAAAGACGAAGCGGCAGCGGCGACTACCGGCGTGCCGCAAGCCATTGCTTCTAAAGGCGGAAAGCCAAAGCCTTCGTAAAAAGACGGATAAGCAAAAACAGAAGCGAGATTATATAAAGTCGGACGCTCCACTTCTAGAACGTAATCAAGAATCTTAATATCATTTTTATATGGAGAATGTTCTAACATAGAAAAAATCGGTGCGGATTTCCAACCTTTTCCTCCGGCAATAACTAATTGCAAATCTCTAAATCGATCTTGCTTCTTCAATTCATTAAAAGCAATACATAAGGCTTCGATATTTTTTCTAGGCTCAACAGTGGCGAGCGATAAAATAAAATTCTTTCTTAAGTTATACTTTTCTCGAACCGTTTCGAGTCGTGCATCATTTTCTTCGTAACGAATAAAAGATTCATCAATGCCGGAATGAATAACACTAATCTTCTCAAGAGGAAAATTACAAAGTTGCGAAACATCGCGCTTTGTATGCTCAGCAAATACGACAACACGGTCAAAGCGCTTTACTAAGGTTTTTACATCAATGAAAAAGTGCCATAAGTTTTTCCAAGCGCTAAAAAATTCCGGTTCAATTACGAAAGATAGGTCATGCACGGCAATGACTTTCTTTACGCCTTTGGAAACGGAAAAATAATTAATATGAGGCATGAAAAAAACATCAATCTTCTCGCCTACCCATTTATCAAAACGCGGTAAGTGCAAGAGCCATAAGAGCGGATAATTTAAAATTCTATTCGGAATTTCCTTCCTAACTATTTTTACATTAGGAAAATCAAACTTAGGCTCGCGAACATTAGAAAAAGAATTATATAACAAAATATAACGATTCTTATCGTCAATTTTAAAAAAGGCGTTAAGCAGTCGAAATATATATTCCGATACGCCGCTATATTGAGAGTCCATTAAAGGACGGATGTCGATAAGGATGGTCATGATTAATTATTTACTCAATAGCGCTCGCATATCATTCATACATTGCTCTGAATTCTCAAAACGAATACTGTGAATACCGAGCTTCGCTGCGCCTTCAATATTTACTTCAAGGTCGTCGGTAAAGACCGCTTCGTCGGCTTTAACGCCAAGTTGTTCAAGCGTATGTTCATAAATTCGCGGATCAGGCTTTTTCATTTTAACGTTATACGAACTAACAACGACGTCAAATAAATGATAAATATTAAAAACATCTTGCAAAAACATTTCTAGACCGGAAGTAAAGTTTGAAAGCAAAGCGACCTTATACTCTTTTTTTAATTCAAGAATAAAATCAATAATCTCGGGACGAACATACATCGAAGCGTTAGCTTCATCAAAAACCTCATTCAATTCTTCTACTGTCATACTAATCGACGGCTTCGTTTTTTCAATAAACTCCGTTATAGAATGAAAAGCGCCAACGTCGCTGGCGTGAAAATAATCACTGAAAAGGGTATGCAAAGTATCTCTTTCAAGATTGTGATGATCTTCATGCTTACCAAACACTTTTTTCATAGGCGATTCCCATTCAACAATCGGTCCGCCAAAATCAAAAATAATTGCTTTAATCATATAACTAGTTCTTAATCCCTCTATTCTTTAAATCTTCTTCTGTTTCAAATTCTAAATAATTCTGTGTTAATTCTTCTCCAGCAGCTATATCACGAGCGGCAACTAAATACGCATCGACATGATTCGCATCTTGAGTTACTGTTCCTTCTTTTTCATGGTTAATAAACTTAGAGACGTCAAAGTCAACATGCCACACTTTTTCAGCTTCAATCCAAAATCCCCAGTACTTAATTTCTGATTTTTCCTTATCGCTCAAAGAATCAAATTCAGCTTGAGTGATATTTACATCCAGTAAGGGACTAGCGGTATAAATGAGCTCTCCTTTCTTAATATCTTCATCGGCAAATAAACCAATGCCGTGGAATTTAGAAGTATTTAATTTGTATTTGATGTGAATCATATTATTATTGTCATCCCCGCCTTGAGCGGGGACCTAGAATTTCTTTAAACTTTATTAAAATTAACGGGATTCTGAATAGCATCAGGTCGTTCAAGTAAATCGTACCAGTTCGGGTTGATTTGCTCAATAAGACGCAATTTCCAGGCGCGATTCCAGTGTTTTAGACGCTTTTCTCTTTTAATAGCTGCCAGTACATCATTAAAAACTTCGTAATACACTAATCTATGAACCCTATACTTTCCCACAAAGGAAAGCGAATCTAGAGACGCTTTATGCTCAGCAACTCTCTTGTAAAGATTGTTCGTAACACCGGTATACACTGTGCCATTCTTACGACTGGCCATAATATACACAAAATAATGTCCCCCTCCTGACATATGTTTGTTATTTAATATTTAATTGGAGGGGCTTCAATCTGGGTCCCCGCCTTTGCGGGGATGACAGAAAAAATAATGTGTTCTACTTGTCACCCCCGCTTTAGGCGGGGGCCTAGAAAAAAATCTAGAAATTAAACTTGAAACTTTTCTTTCAGTTGATTATAGCACTCCGTTAGTTCTTGTCTAACATCGTCAAAACAGATCTTATTATGATAATCACGCTCTATTTTAGCCAATGACCATTTCGCTACTTCTTCAAATGATTCCGTCTTAGTATCTTCTTCAACGACATGTTCATAAAAATCTGAATTTAAATGAATTGCTCCGTCTGCCGTCGCTAAAATTTTTCCTTCAATACTTTGCGGACGCTCATTATCGTGACAGCCGTGAAAACGTAAAGCGTCATCAACAATGATTTTTATTTCATCTTCATCAAAGCCGGTTTTTAGAAGTAGCTCCTTCGCCATTTCATTGGTCTTATTTTCGTGTTCCGGATCTTCTCTCTTAATAACCGAATCAGCAATGTCGTGTAGAAGCGCCGCGGCAACAGCTAAATCATTTTCGACTCCCAATTTCTTTGATAATAGTTCCGCGTAATTAGCCACCAAAAAAACATGATTGGCATATAACCAATCAGACCAATCCGCCCTATTCGGATTTTGTGCTTCATAAAGCTTCCGTACTTCTGCCTTAAGATTTTCTATGCGGGACATATAAATTCATTCAAGTCTTTTCCTAACGGATTTGCAATCGGCTTAGCTAGACGCGCAATATCTTCATCGTTAGTTAAAAAGATTCCGACGTTCGGTTGCAAAGTATACATCGTCGCATGCGTCGGAGGGTACGGAATCGCTAAATTATATTTCTTATTTATAAGATCAAAAAACTCATTTAAGTTTTCTATATCGCACATGCAGACGACTGCCTTTTTATTTTCTTCCTCAACAAGTTTATATTCATCACGGAAACGCGTTAGTTTAATTTCGTGTTCAGTCTCGAACTCACTAAAATCCTTATTTAGCTTTTCAATAAAATCCGAATCTTCAACATTAAACTTATCTTTAATTTTTTCACTGCAAACTAGACTAACGTGAAACTCGTCTTTCAATAACAAAGTCTCCTCTTCAACTTCAATAGTCTTAGGTAAGTCAGGAAAATTTAAAGGCAAGGCAATAACAAAGTATGGAGCTGTGGCGAGATGAAAATTAGACATAAAATAAATTATTGTTCTATTGGAGAACTCAAACCTTTAATAATCTCTACATTAGGTAAAATTTTAAAAACCGCTGTCGGAACTAAAAGTTTTGAAATTTGTTTTCCGCCACCAATAATAATCTTTTCCTTATTCATTAAAACTTCATCAATTAAAATCTTCCAGGAGCTCGGCAATCCAAAAGGTGTAATACTGCCATATTCCATTCCCGTTGCTTCAATGACTTTATCAAGCGGTGCTAAAGAAACGCGGCGCGCGCCTAAATGCTTTTTAACAAAGCCGTTTAAGTCAGCGCGATTACCGACGGGAATAACGACAGCGACAAACTCCGAACTTTCATTATTCTTCGCTTCAATAATAACACAGTTAGCGCCGTCATCAATATTAATTCCATAATGCTCTCCGAGCGCTTTCCCATTCATGTATTGTGGATCAATTTCGGCAACCAATGGCCGCATCGCCTCATCCAAACTTTGCGCTAATGTAATAATTGAATCACAAACTAAATTGTGATTCTCGTCTAAAGATTTAAATTGAAGAGTTCCGAGATTGATCATAAATGACGGCTGTCGACAAGCTGACTGATAACTATGCTTTCTGATTATTAAACAAGATTTTAATTACACTATCATCTCGACCAACAGCTATGTGTTGTTTATATACCTTACCTTCATTATAAGTTCTGACAAAATCCCTCCAATCACCCTCTACCGTAGGTTTAACAGTCAATAAATATCCGTTGTCTTGAAGTTTTTTCCATACCGCCAGTGCGCCTCCGCTTAAAACGGCGTCACTCCCAATACCTTCAAGATTCTTTTCCTTAGCAAGCGCAAGTAGTTTCTCATAGAGTAGAATACCCGTCCCTTGACCTATATACTTATTCTCCAATGCAGACAAGCGCACACGAAGAATACGTTCTTCCGATGTTTCTTTCGGATAATCATAATAAATACTTCCTATCAAATCATTATTCTCTTTATTTATCATAGAAACCCTTTTGTCAGCTCCAAGCCCGGATGGATTATCCAGATTATCCATTTCTTCGGAAAAAGATGTTTCGCCAATAGCTATCTCGGGCGTAGGCTTCTCTCGAAAAATAGGATCCTTTTTCAATTCAAATTTCATATACTAAGTCTCTTAAATCCCTCTACCGCTTCCATTATTTTTGTTTTAAAATTTTCTACTGAGTATTGTTCAGCTTTAGAGCGGATAACGTTTTGGTTGAATGTTAAGGCGTTAAATTTCTGCACCGCTTCTTTTATTGCTTCCGCAGTTTGTTTTTCAAAAAATACACCAGTCACTCCTTCTTCTAAAGTTTCCGTTGCGCCGCCCTTGTTGTACGCGATAACCGGCCGTCC
>CAYGIU010000025.1:0-4584 GCA_964350015.1 uncultured Gammaproteobacteria bacterium | reverse complement strand
CAATAACGGTAATTCCAAAATCTTCTTCTTGCGGATTCAAGAAGGCTTTGCAGTTTTCAAATAGTTTTACTTTTTCGTCTTCGGAAACGCGACCTAAAAACTGAATATGCGGCGCTCCCCCCGCAATCTTTTGTAGACGCTCTAAATCCACTCCCGAACCAAACACTTTTAAAGGAAGACCTAAATCGCGAAATGCTTCGACGACGATATCTACTCGCTTATAGTTTGCTAAACGTCCACCAATTAAGAAGTAGGCACCCGGCGCATTTAATACTTTATACTTAGCAACTTCAACCGGCGGATAAATAACTATTGAGTCACGTTTATAATATTTTTTAATTCTTTTCTGAACGGTTTTAGAGTTGGCAATAAAAAAATCTACGCGATCAGCCGCTTGCCGATCCCAAATACGAACATAATTTAAAACGAGAGAAATTATTTTTTTAAAATATTTATTGTAGCTAAGCTCGTTGATGTATTGATGAGTATAGTCCCAAAGATAACGAGTCGGCGTATGACAATAACAAATATGAACTGTATCGGTTCCTGTAATAACGCCTTTAGCAAAAGCCGAAGCATCGGAAATTACAACGTCGTAATCGGAGAGATCAAAAAACTCAACGGCCATCGGCATAAACGGCATGTACCATTGATAATGCTTAATGCCTCCCGGCAACTTTTGAATAATTGAAGTTTGCAAACGTCCCGGAAACTTCTTAGCCATTTCCGGATCAGCCAAAAGAGTATAGATCGGCGCTTTAGAAAACATATCAGCAAAAACACGCAGTACTTTTTCCGCACCGCCGTCCTGAGCTAAATGATCGTGAATTAATGCAACTTTCATACTCCTTCTACTTGTCGCGGACGAAGCACAACAAGCGGGGTTTTTAAGAGAATAATAATATCTAAAATCAATGACCAATTTTCAATATAGTAAATGTCGAGACGAACTTCATCTTCAAAGCTTAGATCAGAGCGTCCTGACACTTGCGCCAATCCGGTAATACCCGGTTTTATCGTCATAACTTTTTTATGACGACTTTCGTATTTAGCAACTTCCTCCGGCAAATGCGGACGAGGGCCGACTAAGCTCATTGAACCGCGCAAGACTAAGAATAATTCCGGAAGTTCATCAAGAGAAAAACGGCGGATAAATCTTCCGACGCGAGTCACGCGCGGATCATCTTTAATTTTAACAATCGGACCGTCCGTTCTAATATTTTGATCAGCCAACTCGTTATAACGCATACTGTTCATTCGGTTTAACATCGAACGGAATTTCAAATAACGAAATTGCTTTCCGCCCTGCCCCATTCGATACAACGGCGAATCATCATCAAGACGTGAGAAAAATACCGGGCCGCGCGAATCTAATTTAATAGCAACGGCGACAATAATCATAATCGGGCTCGTAATAACAATTAAAACAAGCGAGCCGATAATATCAAGCACGCGCTTCATAACGCGACCCCAACCGTCCAAAGGAGTTTTCTTAACTTCAACAACCGGAATACCGGCTAATTCATCAACTTCAACGCGCAAAACTTTTGTTTCAAGTAAATCCGCGGCGTATTTAAAAACAAGATGATGTTCATCGGCAAAGTCGAACAAGCGCAAACGATCGGCTTTCGATAGATTAGGATCAGCCTGCAAAATTTCATCAACTTCTTTTGTTAACAAATATTCTTCAAGCTCCTTTGAAGCGTCCAAATCAAATTCATCAAAGCGTTTAACGACCGTAAAGCCGAGCCAACGACTTGTTGCAAATTCTTTGACAATACGATCGGCCGTAGCGCCCGCGCCAATGACGACAACTTTATGAACCCCTAAGCCGTACTTATAAAAGAAGCGACGGACATAAGTTAAAATAATGCGAGCGATGGCGACGTAGACAATTGAAAAAATCCAGCCGGACAAAACAATAAAGCGCGAAGAAAATAATTCGCGATAAAAGAAAATTAAAATAACAACGGCAACTAAACCGAGCGAGCAACCAAAAACAACGCGCTTCAATTCGGTTTTAAGACTGCCAAGATCGCGGACATTATATAATCCCGCAAAACTAAAAATCACCAACCACACAAGGGCGATGACTGACAAGACTTGGAGATATTCCGAGAACGGAAGATTAAAAATAACCGGACGAATGTCCGTTGAGAGTTCTGAAAAACGAAGATAGTATGCCGAAAGACCAGCAAGCACTACCATTAAAAAATCAATGGGCAATAATATTACTGAGAAAAATAATTCGGATCGTTTCATATGTTGTTTAATAACTTATCGCAACTTAAACACCGGGTAAGCTGTAAGCCGGATTCTGTATTCCGCAAATTGAGAGCGGAACGACGACTATCTATCTGTGTCCCCGATTACCCGAGGACTTAAGCGAGCTACGTTCCTCTTTTTCATTCTGAAAAAGGTTTGCTCTTGCTCCAGGCAGGGTTTACCACGCATCTTCGTCACCGAAGCGCGAAAGTCATAGCCGTTTGTCGACACTGACTTACTTTTCACCTTTCATAGCCTGCTTACGCCGACTACTAGTATTGTCTCTGTGGCACTTTCCCTAAAATTACTTTTGGTGGGCGTTACCCACTGCCCTTTTTCTGGAGTCCGGACTTTCCTCTACACCTATTTAGGTGCAGCAGTCGTCCGCTTACCCGGCGATTAGCTTGCGACAAGGCATACAATATTATACGAATCTGACCCGCAAAAGTCAAGTGCGAATTCGCTGATATTAGCTAAATTTTACCTAAAATTACTTAAAAACTCGTTTAGAAAGCGCTATTAATGCTTCCGAGTCATCTTGAGGAGAAACCCGATTTGTCAGCTGTTTTGCGCATTTTTTGCAACGATGGACGATTTCCTGATTATGGCCAGTTATCAACAGTCCCACCGGCTCCATTAGTCCTCCGCATTCAGAGGCCCGATCTCCCGGGTTAGTATCAACGTGTTTTGACCATAAACATTTAGAACAATGGTTAGTATAACCGTTGCCATGCACGAGCGTCCCGCATTTATCACAGTTAAAATCTTCTTTATGTTTTATAAATTTAGTATCAGCCATATAGTTCAATCTTATTCTTCGTGATCCCAACTACTTCTTCAATATTAAAATTGATTCCATCACAAGTGACTTTAACATGTGCGCCGTTCGAAACGGCGCTTACTAATTCTTTATAGCTTCCGTAACCGATATGCGTTAAGAACATTCGAATCGATCCTCCGTGCGCAACAACTAAAACATTTTTTCCGGGGTAAGCTACGCTGATTTCTCTCAACTGTCGAATAAAGCGAGTAACAACTTCTTCTTCGCTCTCATCGCCCTCGCCTAATTTAGCGGCTAGACGCTGCGCTTCATTTTCCGCTTCTTGAATCATCGAGAGAAGTTTTCCCGAATAGGTTCCAATGGCCTGCCCTTCATATGCGCCGAAAGAACGCTCGCGTAAGAGTTCAGAAGTTTGAACTGCTAAATCTCTTTCAAGTTTTGCAATTTCAGCCGTATGTTTGGCGCGCGAAAGATCAGAAGAAAAAATTGCGTCGAACGCAACATCTTTTAATCTTTCTCCTAAAGCTTTCGCCTGCTCTTTGCCTTTATCGGTTAACGGAGAATCACCGTGCCCCTGAGTTAGTTGCTTTAGATTCCATTCTGTTTCGCCGTGACGCGCAATGTAGAGAGTGCAGTAATTATTCATAATTTTGTTCAGTGTCTGGTTTATAATCAAAATGAAAATATTCTTTTTTTGTTCCCAATCTAAAGCCTTCATTCTGCATTGTAGCAATAGTAAAATCTTGTAATTCCTGACAACGCTTTTCATCTTCTCCTGTTTTATCTTTATAAAAATTAATAAAGATTGCACCAAAGCCATCTTCAGGTCGACGTTGATAAACTTCCGTATCGGTTTTTGGATCCCATAAAGCGATATCAACTGTCTTGCCGCTGGCATGCGGCATGTCATTCATGTTTAATAATCTATCAGTTTCTTCTTTACCGAACTTTTCACAACGACGCTGATAAACAATTTCATATAATGCTTTTGAACGGTAGCCTTCTTTTATATATAACTCAAAGCCACAAGCTTTAAATATATCGTTGACGCGCATGAGCGGTTCAATAATATCTTTATGAACCTGAACCCGATCGCTCGTTAATCCAGCAGCTAAAATATCTTCTTTGGAAAGACCCTTGGCTTCATATTTAACCCAATAAAAATTTTTACCTTTCAGTCCGTATTCGTCGATGTATACAAAATTTTCCATATATTAAATTCCTCGTACTTCGCCTTGATCATCGCTCTTAAGATCTTGCGCGGAATCAAAGAGACGAACTTTTGCCGAGGCCCAAAGTTCTGCAGCCTCTTCGCTCTTAAGCAATGAGCAAATTGCAAAATAAACAATCAAACCAAAAATTCCAGCAAAGCTTCCTTGTAATAAAATACCCCAAAAACGAGTCATATCGACATAGGGCCAGATAAGTAATTTTGTTGCTTGAATTGCTAAGGCCATACCGATAGCGGCGGCCGAATATTTCGCAACTGAAATCGAAATTCTTTTTTCATCCAAAGAGCCGAGCCGACGATGTAACAG
>CAYGIU010000024.1:8715-9902 GCA_964350015.1 uncultured Gammaproteobacteria bacterium | reverse complement strand
ACCGGCAGGGGAGACATGCACTAAAAAATTTCCCATTTCTATAACTTTGGAAATTTTCCCTTTACCAAGTTCCCAGCTTAGGACATTAGCTTCTAGATCAAAGTTCATACAGGATAAAAAGTTATAACTTTTTTAAGTGAACCTTCTTTCTGATATATTACTTTGATATTTTTTGATTGTGCGCTGAAAAGCTTAGAAATTCTGCCTGACTTTGAAGGAGACAGTAACGTCGCTTCAACTTCTTCTTTGCGAATATATACTTTATGAGCATTTAAAATATCAAACTTCTGCTCAGCGTATTTAGTAAAATAAATCATACTTAGAGTTTTGGAATTTTTACCTTATATATTCCCGTAGATTTAAGCGCAGCATCGCAGCTATCAAACCAGACATCAAAGCGTCGTCCTTTAATAACGCCACCCTTATCGGTTACCTGATAATTCTTTCCTTCGATTTCTAAAGGAGTACCTTGCGGGAAACAATCCCAGTCAGCCGCCACATGTCCATCTTTCGGTTCTAATAATGAAGCTGTTTTATTGCAATAAAAGGTTGTTACCTCATTAAAATCACTACATGCTTTCCAATTCAATGAGTTAGAAGCGCAATCGGAGTTTTTGTCAGTACCATTAGGGCAGGAACAATTAAGCGCAACGGCGCATAAAAATTCTTTACGAACCGTATAGTTATTAGCTTGCGGTTTGCAATAACCGGTAATGAAGGCTTCAAAGTAGCCAGAAGTTTCTTCTTCGGTGCTAAATTCGCGACAGTTCTTATTTGAATAATCATCGCGGATTTTTTCAATTGGTTTTGTCAGTAGTAAGCGATATAGTTTAAAACGTGTCCAGTAAGCCCCGTCCTCGGTTGTAACTAAAAAGACAGCGTAACCGATCGCAATGACAATAATAATTTTAAAGATTTTTAGTAACATTTATTTTTGACAAGGTCCAAGCCACTCAAAGTGCATGGCGTCGCAGATTGTTCGATAATCTCCGCCCCAACGAAAGCCATTAGCTTTGAAGGCATTGATTACTGAAGCTGGCATATCGGTTTTGCATGGTTTAACTTTGCTTCGATAATTTGGGTTTTGATCAGGATTAATATCAATCGCAATTCCAAATGAATGTAAGCTTAATTTACTGGAATTATTAACATTGCTACGCCAGTTTTGCGTGCCCATAGAATAAAAT
>CAYGIU010000024.1:0-8705 GCA_964350015.1 uncultured Gammaproteobacteria bacterium | reverse complement strand
TTTGTTTTCCCGGTTACTTCTCGAGAGACTTTTTCAAAGGCGTCTTTCGCTAGTTTATGAACCTGGACTGTTTTGCCAAACAAATTTACTCCAACCATATTTTTTGTAACAGCGGCGTTGCTATTTCCGAAAGTATTCAAGAAGCATTCCTGGCCTTTTGACTGGATGGTTCCGGCAGTTACATCGTTTGTCGGTGTTTCGGCCATCGGTTCAAGGTCTTCTTCGCCGATATAGCTAATTTTAATAGGGGAGAGTTCGGTTAGCGCCGGATTAATAACTTGTAAAATAATATAGCTGCTTAAGGCAATAAGAACTCCGAACAAACTTCCGGCTATCCATTGTTTGGCATCAGCAATGCGCTCCTCTTTTCCGCCAGCCGTAATCCACATAACGCCTGCAATCATCAAAACAATTACAGCGAGGATAACGATACTGGTTGTTCCGTATTTATATAGGCCGTTAATATAATCGCCAATCCACGGAACGGTGCATTCTTCATCAGTGCAACTAATCTTTTGAAAGCCGGTAAATAATGGAATGCTAACTGAAAGTTTCGGATTTATTGGATTTGAAATTTTTGGTAAAACCTTTTTTGTTTCTTCTTCAGTTTTTTTTGCAACGCAAGTTTTTCCATCAAGTGTTTCTTCGCCTTCATGAAAGATTCCTCGATCACCAATATGAGTTTCGCCATACGCAGTACACTCTTCTTCATCCCAATTATAAGCTTCTTCGGCGGTGCCGACTAAACCTTTAGAAATTTTGCAGCAGCCTTGAGCTACTTCGTCTTGAGCATTGGCCAAAGGAATGCATGAAAGTAATATTGTGAAAACAATGATTCCTATGAAACATGAATATAAAGATTTTTTTTGAAACAAAGTATTACGCGACATCATTTTTCTTTAAAACAAATGAAAGAACGGCAATAGTGCCGAGTATGGCAACGAGTGAACCAACGATGATTACAGTATAGGATTTTTTTACCGGACAGCAACAGGTATTATCAAAAACTTTTTGGGTACTGGCACTGCAGGAACCGGAACGAGCCCAGGTTCCACCGCTTTCACCATAGATTCTTTGACAGGCGCCATCGTCGCCGGCTTTGCTGTTTATCCAATGGCAATCTGGGGCGGCATTGCTTTGTATAGGCATGAGAGCCAATAGGCCAATAAATCCGATAATAATTAATGCTTTATACATGACGGCGACGTTTAATGATGACATATACTATAATAGCACCAATAATGGCTACACCGGCAATAAGAGCTCCCCAAGAAAAGGTTGTTTGCGACTTATTATCCTTAAGTAGGACTTTTCCGGATTCATTTATAATTTCCCCATTATTCGACGCCAGTAATGATTTAGTCTCTTTACTGTAGTTTGGATTGCTTGTTCCGCAGTCGGCAATACAGCTTGATCCGTTTTCACCGCGTTCAAACTCACATACTTTATTAACATTACAGGTGCTGATTGAAGAAAGATCGTAGTCAATGATTTTTGTGTTTGATTTACTATCTTTGATTTCAAGCTGTTTTAAGGTTGGGTAATAGGGGACATCTAATGAAAATCCGCCAAGCTGCGCATCAAACCTTTTTTGTACAAGTTCTTCGCCATACCAGTCAGTAATTAACAAAATGAAATTTCCTGAGCTGATGGCGCTTTGACGATCAAATTCTTCAACTGAAAAATATTGAGCAGGATTTTTTTCGACCGCCGGGTTTCTTAAGCTTAAAGCGTTATCGCCAAAATACAAATGAACACTTAAGCCGCTTGCCGCATTGCTTAGGAGTGGTGTGAATAATAGTGCACAAATAAAAATAAAATATTTCATATACTTAAGGTGCGGGTGTTTCTTTTTTAACGGCTCCGCATTTTTCATTAAAATAGGTTTCAACGCGATCGCAATAATGGTCAGTGGTTCTTGCACAGTTATTTGGTTTGCCTGAGTTATAACATGAAGCAATGTTTCTAATATCTTCGCCGCATCGTCCCATCTGCTCTTCAATTAATTTTGCTGTGCAGTTAATATCGGCTTGAACATCACGTTTAAATAGTTCACAATCAGCACGACCACCCGTTAAGCCGCAAACTTTGCGACGAATACTAGGTAGAGCCTGACTGTATCCGCATGATCCAAATCCATCACCGGATAAATTATCATTGCAGCCTTCACCGGCAACAAGTAATGATTTTAAAATTGCACCGGAAATTCCAACACTATTGTTAGTAAGGGCTGCGTCGATTTGAGTGCATTCCCCGTTATTACAGGCGCCGCCCCCTCCGGCTTTCATTTTCTCAAGGCTCAACGCTTCAATCCAAGTAAGTCGTAAAGGCGTAAAAGTAACGAGCGAAGGATTAATAGTTACCAAAAGAAGATATGAACTAAGCGTTAAGATAAGTCCGAAAATACTATTTTTTATCCATGTTTGTGCTTCTGATACTGCTTGCGAGTTTCCGCCAGCGGTTAACCAGCGTACGCCGCCTAGCATCAGAACGATAACCGCAAGAATACCGACAACGGCGGTTGCGTAATTTACAATTCCGGCGACATATAAGCCAATCCAGTTAACGCAAATTTCTGTTTTTGATCCTTTGCAAAAATCAGGTTGTTTGAAGTTTACAAAACCCGGGATGCTTACCTTTAAATCTGGCATTGTGAATTTAGGTAAAGAGCTATCGCCGGCTATATCATCTTTCGAACGGCAGCGACCTAAGAAAGGAATTTTTTCTTCATAAAAAGTAACATTTTCATAGGTCTCGGTATCTTCTTTTAATTTTTCACAAGGCTCTTTATAACTTTCTTCAACTTCAAAGGTGAGTGTTGTTTTTAAAACCTTCTCACAGCAACCCGCTCCCTGTTCTTGCGCATGGGCATTTTTTGTTTGTGCAAAAAAAGCCGTGATTGACAGCGTGAAAACAAAAGCAAAAATAAGTAGTGATTTTTTCATAATTATGGAGAGCAGGGAACCTTAGGCGGCGATCCAGGAATTTGGAAATGCCAATACTCGGCGCAGTAGCGTTGCCAACCAGCTTCTTGAAATGCTTTTTGTAGTTTAGCTTGATTGGCGGTTGAAAAGGGGACAGCATAGGCATCGACGGCGACGCCGCGAACATGAGGCGAACCGCAGGAAGGTTTTGCTACCCATTTTCGGGCTGCCGATTCACTTCCGTATTTTTTTACAGCATTGTTAAAAAGTCTTGTTTGGTGTTCGACACTGCGTAAGGCACTGGCGATTCTTATTTTGATGCCATATTTTTCCTGAGCTATTTTCACGACATTCTTAAATTGAGTAACGCTTCCCGGTAGCCATTTTTTTTCTGAAGCAGTAATAGAATCGGCGCCAGTGCTTTGCGGGGTGATGGCAATAATAGAACTTGGATCCGGGCAGCCTTGCGGTCCGTCATTAGATTCGCTCTCACTTCCGTTAATCGATTCTGAAAAACCCTCAAGCTGTGTTTGGCTGACGTAGTTGACGGGCACTGGACGAAAAATTGTTAAATCGGGGTTGATAATAAAAAGAAGTAAATAAGAACAAATTGCAAAGATGGTTCCGAGTATGCCGTTCTTCACAAATTCTTTGCCGCTTGAAATCCGTGAGGAATTTCCACCGGCACTGAGCCATAATAATCCGCCTATCATTATGACAATAACAGCTAATATTCCGATGGCCATGATGCTGTAGTTAAAAATTCCTTGAATGTACTCGCCAATCCAGGGGATTTTACAATCAGGGTTTTGATCATCACATTTTACTGTACTGAACTTTGTAAAGCCGGGAATCGTAACACTTAACTTTGGTGCAATAATATCCCGTGGCTTTTGAGGCTCAGCATCTTTTTTAATTTGATTAATTTTATTACCTTCGTTATCGTATTGGGAATTAATAAGAAGATGACCCGCAAGCGTACAGCAACAATCAGGTTTACCCGGTGGTGGATCTCCTGCGCAATTTTCATTAGTAACCGGGATATAACCATTAGGGCAGTAGTCTTGATCAACCTTCTTGTCATAGGCGCAGCCGGCGACCGGCTCCGCTTTTGCTTGTAGCGTAAAAAAGAACAAGAGAGCACTTGTTGTTAGGAATATTGTAATTACTATCTTTGTCTTAAACATATAAACCGTTCCGCATTTATTTAGTCAACACTATTGCTTTTACACTCATCAATCTCCTGGCATTTTATTCCATTCTTAAATTCTGATTCTAAGCTTTGGTTAAGGGTACTGTTATTTGCATGAAAGATTTCTGAGAGTGGCCCCATGTTTGCCAGAATTAAAGCCTTACTTCCTTTTTTCAAAAAATTTATTGCCGTGGTAGTTTTTTCTTTTTCACATTGCGCTTCTTTTTTGCCATTAACACACACGGTTTTAAAAATAGCCGGATCGTTAAATGGATTTCCTCCCCAGACATTATTCCAGCCCTGAGATAACATGTTAAATAATCCATCATCTCTATTTCTGACAATGCAGCAACCTAATACTACTTCGCATTTATCGCCTCTAGCTTCTTGGCCAATAAGAAATTCGACGTTTTGTCCGGTAGTTCCTTCAGTGCACATATCTGCGGTTGTAGTTTCATAGGTTGTAGTAACCAATGCTTTCTCTGGTGTTGGCTTACTCTTCTTAATGCAGCAGCCCGATTCAGCAAGATCAATTCTTGCTATATTTGCTACCGGTGTTATAGCGAGATCAACCAAGCTTGTATTAATAGTTGATAAAAGCAAAAAGGAACCAAGTGTTAGAATAAGTCCCGATAAACCACCGGCAATCATAGTTTTAGCTTCGCCGACAGCTTCGCCACCGGATGAGATAAGCCAACGAACGCCGCCAAGCATTATGACAATTGCGGCGATAATACCGATAACTCCGATAGCATATTTAAAAATAGCAATAATATAATCAGCTAAAGCTTTAGTGCTTTCAGGTAATTTAACGGATTGTCCGGCAACATAAGGCGAATCTTTTCCGGGAATTGTAACTCCGGGAGTAAACTCCAGAGGATCTTCATTGTTTCGGGTAGTTACCGGCTTTACTTTGGCAATACATTTTGAGCCGCCGGCATCTTCGTTTTCTCGCCAAACAGTTGATTCATAATCTTTAGCGATTTCATCACATTTCTTCTTACTTGCTTGTTCGTATGTGATGATTTGGACAGGGTGCTCGGCATCAATCTTTGATTTTTTAATACAACAAGCGAGGGTCTCAGCGGCCGCATTACTAGGTAGCGCAAAAAAGAATGGAGAAAAAATAATAACTATGAAAACTAAAATTTTAATTCGAGACATAGCTTCTAATTACTGTTTCAAGATCAGTTGTTGAAAGCGCTCCCTCAACTTTTCTACCGTTAAAAAACCAGGTTGGTGTTCCTTTAACTGAAAGCGTTTGCGAGTCGGCGTAATTTTTTTGAATTTGGGATAAGTATTTTTGAGAATCAAAACAGCTTCGGAATTGTTCATTATAGATTCCCAACTCGCTGGCCATACTAGCTAGATCATTTTTGTTGGAACCGAATGTATCAGATTGGTTTTGATATAGTTTGTCATGCATCTCCCAGAATTTATTTTGTTCGGCAGCGCAGTAAGCGCCAAGGGCGAGTTGGACGGAATGTTCATGTGCCGGCCAATCGCGAAAAATTATTTTAACTTTATCTTGATATTGTAAGCTCAATTGTCGCAAAGCTGGGAAGGAGGCTTTACAAAATGGGCATTGAAAATCGGCGAATTGAACAATAGTAAGTTCGGGATTTTCTGAACCAAAGCTTGGGTTATTTTGACCTTCTATTAATAATTTTTGCTCTCCGGAATATTCCGAAGAACTTGGTTCATTAACGGGTTGTGAGTTTGTAGAGAAGTTTCCTTCGCTGATAAATTGACTGCGGTTAAAAACATTGGCGACAAATCCAACAATCAAAAGCATGAGAAACAGAGCAATCGGAATGATAATAATTCCGATTATAATTTTTTTTATTCGATGATGACGTACGGTTTCAGTAGGAAACATTTAATTGCGGATAATAGCGATGTCAGATATACTTTATTATACACTGTCTATGCATAAGGGCACAATATTATGAAATTATTATCTTGGAACGTCAACGGTATCCGCGCCTGCTCTCTTAAGGGGTTTGGGGATTTTTTAGTTAAGAACCGTCCTGATATCCTCGGAATTCAGGAAATAAAGATTGATAATGAACGCCGTGCTAAAGAAGATTTTGATTTTAAAAAATACCAGGAATTTTGGAACCCGGCGCATAAACCCGGTTATAGCGGTACCGCAACTTTTTCTGACCTAAAACCGCTTTTAGTAAAGGATGGATTTGGTATTGAAGAGTTTGACCGTGAAGGAAGAGTGCAGACCTTAGAATTTCCTAAATTTTATTTTATTAATGCTTATTTTCCGAACGCCCAGCCCGAATTAGTACGTATTGATTATAAAACTCGTTTTAACGAGGCTATGTTAAAACACATTAAAAAGCTGGAAAAGAAAAAGCCGGTTATAGTAACGGGGGATTTTAATGTCGCTATTGAAGAAATCGACCTAGCTCGTCCAAAGGAAAATATTGGTAGTCCGGGATTTTCTGATGAAGAGCGGTTATGGGGTAGAAAGTTTAAAGAAGCGGGCCTCGTTGATACGTTTCGCTTTCTTAATCCTAAAAAGGTTCAATATTCATGGTGGAGTTACCGGATGGGCGCTCGTTCACGCAATGTTGGCTGGCGCATTGACTATTTTTTCGTATCGGCTAAGATAAGCAAGAACGTGAAAAAAGCTTTTATTCTTGATCAAGTTACCGGTTCAGATCATTGTCCGGTTGGTATTGAAATAAACATTTGATTCTATGACTGAATTTAAAACTCATCACAAGTTTTATCGCGAGTTGGTATTTTATGTTGGAATTATCGCGACGGTCTTTTATCGAGTGATTGTTTTTCTTAATCGCTTACCAACCCATTATTGGGCTGATATCGCTTGGTACATCGGTACAATCGGCTTTATCTGGTATTTTGCACATCGTTATAATATAGAAGAGAACCGCTGGCTTATTATTAAAGAACGTAATCTCGAGGAAAAGATTGCGGGCGGTAAAGCATTGTCAGATTCTGATCGCGAGATATTATTGAAAACTGTTCATAGCCTTGAATCTTCAAAGGCGAAATGGAATTATATTGTAATTTTTGTAGTTTCGGGCTTGGCATTGTTATGGGACATCATTATTAGGTTGAATTTGTTTTCTTAAATATGAAATACGAGCACGAACCAATTGAAGAAAAGTGGAGAAAGATTTGGCAAGAACAAAATCTTTACAAAACGGATGACAGTACAAAAAAAGAAAAGTACTATGTTTTGGATATGTTTCCATATCCGTCGGGCGAAGGTTTGCATGTTGGACATCCAAAAGGATATATCGCAACTGATATTTTAGCGCGTCAGAAAATGATGCAGGGCCTAGCAGTTTTGCATCCAATGGGTTGGGACGCTTTTGGTTTACCTGCGGAAAATTATGCAATACAAAATAAAGTTCATCCTTCGGTAGCGGTTGCAAAAAATATTATTCGTTTTAAAGAGCAACTTGAAAAGATCGGCTTTGCCTATGATTGGTCTCGAGAAATAAATACAACAGATCCGAATTATTATAAATGGACGCAGTGGGCTTTTATAAAAATGTTTGAAGCTGGCTTAGCGTACGAATCGTTTGAGCCGATTAACTGGTGTCCGTCGTGCAAGACTGGACTAGCCAATGAAGACTTAGAGGACGGACGCTGCGAACGTTGCGGATCGATTGTTGAGAAAAAACCAATGCGCCAATGGATGTTGCGTATTACTAATTACGCTGAGCGCTTATTAGAAGATTTGAATATTTTAGAATGGCCTGAATCAATTAAGGAATCACAACGCAATTGGATTGGAAAATCTGAAGGTGCGGAGTTTGTTTTTACGATAAAAGATTCATCGGAAAAAATTACCGTTTTTACAACGCGCGCTGATACTTTATTTGGGGCGACCTACGTTGTATTAGCTCCGGAGCATCCGCTAATTCACAAGTTAGAAGACAAGATCGAAAATATTAAAGAAGTTAAAAAGTATATTGAAGCGGCCGGCAAAAAGACCGAGATTGATAGAACCGCGGCCGGTAAGGAAAAGACGGGCGTTTTACTTAAAGGTATTGTTACTATAAACCCGGCAAATAATGAAGAAATACCTGTATTTATTGCTGATTATGTATTAGGCGATTATGGCACCGGAGCAGTAATGGCCGTACCGGCGCACGATGAACGAGATTATGAATTTGCGAAAAAATATGAGTTGCCAATTAAACAGGTAATCGCGCCGTTTTTTGTTGATGAAGAAAATAAACCGATTGACGGAAAAAAGTGGAGTCCGCGCCGCAATGTTCATGCTGTCATAAAACATCCAACGCAAGACTTAGTTATTCAATTGCAATGGAAAGAGCAGCCTTGGAAAACATTTGTCATCGGCGGAGTAGAAGAAGGGGAGAGCTATGAAGAAGCAGTTGTTAGAGAAGTTAAAGAAGAAACCGGATTTAAAAATTTTAAAAAAATAGAAAAGCTCGGCTGGGAAATGGAAGCGCATTTTTATGCTGCGCATAAAGATGAGAACCGACAATCATTCCCGCAATTTTTCTTAATACAATTAAAAAATTTAGACCAAGATGAATTGTCTGCCGAAGAAGCAGCGAAGCACGACGTTGTTT
>CAYGIU010000023.1:0-10137 GCA_964350015.1 uncultured Gammaproteobacteria bacterium | reverse complement strand
TATATAAAATGCTATAATATAATAGTTAGTTCCTTTACATTTTTTGGTTTAAAGCCACATTTTATTGAATCCCTAAGCTTCTTTCGGGGGTTTAGGAATTCAATAAAACAAAAACTAAACCAACATAAAATGATGACAAGAGGAAATTTCTTCACCATTATCACAATTATCGGAAAAGGCGTCGGAAGTTTCTTGGGTCTCGGTATCGTTTCTGCATTGATTGGTATCATGCTTACCATGATGACTCTCCCGAGCGATCCCTCTGGTAACAAAGGGCAAGCACTTAGCATAACGTTATTTAACATATGGGCGATAGCCGGGGGCATCAGTTTAATTGCTCATGCAATTTATATTTTTTGTGCAATTGCTGATAAGCTAGCTATTAAATTACGAACTGGCTTAGCAATAGGTATACCGTATTTTGCTAGTGTAGTAGTTGCGATGCTATTTATAGCTCCTCCGGTATATGACTTCATGGAATCTCAGGAAAGAGCACATGAAGAATCAGAATTTATGCATGATCGCGTCCAGGCTATGATTAATAATCCGGATGCGTACAGAGATAATGATCGTGACCTAACACCAAAACTAAGCGTTCAGCGAAAAGAAATACTGGCGTTTTCTGACAGCTTGCAGACTATACTGGGAAAAGAAAAACTTCATCCCGGTGCTGTAGTTGAAGTCGGTCCGTATATCATTATTTCAAATCTAAAACCTTGGGCACAATGGAAAGAAGTGTTTGAGGTCATTCCAAAAATTTCTCGTAAAACAAAAAAATCTCAAAACCCAATTCCTGAGAATTGGCATTACCGTAATTCAGATGGTGGCGAAATTCTTCCTCCACTAGCAGTACGAATACAAATCTTAGAACTTATAAAAAAATTTAAATAAACTAATCGATAACTAAAACTAAAAAGCCATGAACAACATGGCTTTTTTTAATATAAAAGAGTGAAATGATTGACAGATATCTCCCAAAATCGTACAGTATTGGCAATTGAACTTTAAAAACATACAGAAAGGATAGATCATGAGACTTGGAATAAACCTATCTTCCAGGGTTCCTTGGATTGGGTATATGAAATACCTGACAATACTAACGCTGCTTTTGTTATTTTATTTTGTTGCTAGCTTGTTTGAAGCGCCGCTTACTAACGTTTTGGTTATTGTTGTTATGCATATTTTAGCCCTGCTTTTTACAGGCGTGAGCTTATTCACGCTTTTTACCTTTAAAGAAAGCGAAGCATACTATGTTGATTTAACGGGAACCGGATCAGATCCGGTCTATATGCCAAATAAATATCTGGGCATAAAAATCACCACTAGAATATTACTCTATCTCACGGTATTAAGCGCTGCTGCAATTGACTTTCTTGTGGTTACAAACGACATGCAGGTAATCCCGCCTTACCAGCCTTTGCTTATTTTATTGATATCAATCATTTGCGCTTTGACATTGTATTGTTTTGTCAAAGAAAGCAAAAGAGTGGTGAACAGTGAAATCAATTGGTGGTCCGGGGTAGATGCATTTTGCTACAGAGAAGATGATCCTATGTATAAAAAAACTTAACATACATTTTTTCAATAACTATCAGAGCCGAAATAGTTCATTCAAAAAAACCGAAGCTTGCTTCGGTTTTTTATATCTCAAAATAAAAACGTCACAATCCCGCGCAGAGAGATTGTGACGTACTTTAATATTTTATGGCTGCTTTTTTAGCTCTTCAAAAACTTTCTTTTCATAGTTAGTGAGTTTTTCATACGGGACATCCTCAGTAAAGGATGCATCATATCTTATAAATCTTAACCCCTCTGATGTGAATGAACGTGCAAAAAGTCTTTCAGCGACTTCCTCCGCTTCTTCAATAACATCTTCAGGATCTTCATAATCTCCTCCGGTCATATGAAAAGATGCGGCACGCACTGTTTCCTTAATCCAATCCGCCATTGCCGGACGCAGTGAATCAGGAATAGAAATTTCAGTTACCATAACAACGCTTGGTTCTTTTATCTGTGCCTCGTCTGAAAGTTGTTTTAATAACTTATTGTTAGCGCCAGATCTTGAACAGTTAAAAAAGATTAAACTAACAGGCAATAATAAAACGACTGCTAAAAAGCGAACTATTTTTGATTTCATTGAAAAGTACCCTTCTCGAGATTTTTGCTCGATATTTTTTTTATTACAAATTTATTACTGCAATATAATCATAAAATCATGAACACTACTGTTTAGTCATCCGATTCTTCGCTTTCGTTCGTGGAGCCGAAGTCAATTGTTATATATCCAGAATCATCTCCGCCGCCGCCACTAGGACCATCCTCTCGTTTAACAATATGATACTTTTTATGATCATATCCTAAGCTACTTAGGATATCTTTATCACTGGCTGACTTCCAGTCATCGCCAACATAAAATTCTCTTATTCCGCCTGCCATGATTTTTCCTTTCTTTTTGCGAAATTATATCATTTAAAAATTAGTTAAAATCTTCAATGAATTTCTTCATTGCCTGCTGAGTATTGAGCTTGTCTGAAGAAAATAACATATTACCCAATTCAATGGCTGGATGATTTTTTAATTCTTCATTTTTACTCAGGTCTGACAGCATAGAGTTCCATGCCAATGTCAGATCACCGCTTTCAACATATTGTAGTGCCCGTTCTTTGCACCAGACCAAATGTTTTTTTCCTTCTTCTGTTCTAACCCCTACTTCTACTTTAGTGTTCATGCTATTTAATTTAATTTTGAAATAACTACAATAAAAGACTTTAACACAATATAAGTGTTTCGTCAATGTAGCTTGGATTTAATTTGCTACCGTAATGATTCCCTGGTGCGTATCGTTTTCAATGTAAGCACAGTATTTCGGCAATTCAATCTTACTGTCTATTTCAACGTCTTTGGGATATGAGAAAAAAATCTTAGTTTTAAATTCTTTCTTTAATAATTCATTCTTAAACTGGCATTGATCAAGATCGCCGGAAAAAATAACCAACTTAGCATCTTTCAAGGCTTCAAACAGTTTCGCATCATAGTTATCAATATTTTTAAACAAAACGATTCGTTCCGAAAGATCATTAATATTTTTTAATTCCTCGATGAACGCCATGTCATCTCCCGATTCAATAATCAAAATATTTTCATTAGCAGCATCACCAACTTCTTTTTTAAACAATTCCTTAGCCTGTTCAAAAGCGGAAAACAAAACAACCTTTTCTCCGTTCTGAAATAAGTTCACCATCAACTCGACGCTAAAATACGAAGACCCGGCACTCGGCGCGCCCGAGATGAGCATCGGAAAATCTGCGTGAGTAAATGTTATTGGCTGATCATCAACTACGATGTTCATAAAAGTAGAAACTAACTGCGGAGCAGACGGGGCTCGAACCCGCGACCTCTGCCGTGACAGGGCAGCGCTCTAACCAACTGAGCTACTGCTCCATATAACCTCAAACCCCTTTCGGGGTGAGGAAAAATGGAGAAATTTACTTCAAAATACTAACATTATACTATTGTCTCGTCAATACCTATTACTTAGCTTTCTGTTCCGATCGATAGGCAAAATACGAATAAACAATTGGAACAACAACAATCAACGCTATGGCTGAAATAAAAATAACGGCTTTGACCATTTCCGGAAAGGGATAGGCGCAGGAGGCAATCATAACTCCGGCGACCATCATCAATCCCGCCATAAGATGATTTGTTTTCTTCCAAACAGTCGCGCTTTCCATGGTCCACGGCGTCCGAACACCCATCGCCCAATTCTGCTCAACATTTTTTATGTAATAACCGATACATACAAAAAACAAACCAACGCCAATCGGAATTAAGCCACCAACAGATATATCATAACCAAGTCCCGCGGCGCCCATCGCCATATACAGGATAAACATAAATGCCACCATTACATTCTTAATTCCGTGATAACTTTTGATAAATCCGGCGTAATGACCTTTCTTCGGATCAATATACGGCAGTCCTAAAAACAAAAGATACATTCCGATAATCATTGCCGGCATAAACCAAGCCCCAAAAAAGCTTCCTGAATATCCATCAATTTCTCCGGCAAAGTTCCAATGCGTTGGGACGCGTTCCGGAAAATTCGCATAAAAATAAAAAGCCGCAATAACCGACAAGACAATAAATGTCACTGACGGCCATTCGGTACTCCACTTCATTGTTGCTGGGTGTTTCATATATGTAGCTTATAGCTATTAACAATTATACTCTTTTCTGATAGGGTAATCTAATATGCCTCTATCAATTGGAATCGTTGGGCTTCCCAACGTCGGTAAATCCACTCTTTTTACCGCTCTAACTAAAAAACAAGCCGAAGCGGCTAATTACCCGTTTTGCACGATTGAACCAAA
The DNA here is from genome assembly GCA_964350015.1 of uncultured Gammaproteobacteria bacterium. GTDB lineage: Bacteria > Patescibacteriota > Patescibacteriia > Patescibacteriales > Patescibacteriaceae > Patescibacterium. Next base: position 5,764 of record CAYGIU010000023.1, on the reverse strand, counting down.
CGTCGGACTCGTCAAAGTTCCGGACGCACGCCTTGCCGCACTCGCCGAAGTTTCTAAGCCGGAAAAAATCATTCCGACGGTTATTGAATTTGTTGATATTGCCGGTTTAGTTAAAGGCGCTTCTGAGGGCGAAGGACTCGGCAATAAATTTTTATCACATATCAGAGAATGCGATGCGATCTGCGAAGTTGTTCGACAGTTTGAAGATACAAACATTATTCACGTCAATAATAAAGTAGACCCCGATTCGGATCGCGAAACAATTCACCTTGAATTAGCTTTGGCCGACTTAGCTACTGTTACTAAACGTCTCGACACAGTCACCCGTGAAGCTAAAGCAGGCGCCAGTAAAGAAGCCGTATTACTAAAAAATGTTTTAGAACGAATTAAAATAGAACTTGAAAAAGGCGGCGCGGCGCGTAATTTAGAATTTAGCGATGATGAAAAGATTTTTATAAAAAGCTTGTCGCTTATTACCGCAAAACCGTTGATGTACGTTATCAACGTTAAGGACGCCGATACTACTGTCTCACATTCCTGGAACGACGGAGCAGTTATCGCTATTGATGCAAAACTTGAAGCGGAAATCGCTTCATTACCCGAAGAAGAGCAAGCTGATTATGTAAAAGAATTAGGGTTAAAAGAAAGCGGACTCGATCGCTTAATCCGCGCTGGGTATGAATTATTAAATTTGATTACATTCTTCACAACAGGAAAAGATGAAACACGCGCCTGGACCGTTTTACGTGGCGCAAAAGCGCCAATCGCCGCCGGTGTTATTCACACTGATTTTATCAAAGGCTTTATTCGAGCAGAAATTATTAACTGGCAAGATTTTGTTAATTCGGGTTCTGAAGCCGAAGCTCGCTCAAAAGGATTGCTTCGCACCGAGGGAAAAGACTATGAAATTAAAGACGGCGACGTTTGTAATTTCCTAGTAAACCGCTAGTCTTGACAAAATAAAGTTTTTTATTTATTCTTAGATTGAATAAGTTCATTTTTATCACGCGTTAGGGGGTGGGCCTTATTAAAGAAGGGTTAGGAGGTTTTCCTTATAAACATGTGTAATGAAGGTAAAACCTTTAATGCCCGGGGAAAGGTAAGGCCCATTTTAAAGGACATGAGAAAGCATTGATCTCATGTCCTTATTTTTTTTGCAAAATAATAATATCGCGCCAAACCTTTTGTCCTTCACGGCCGTAGATATAAGAATCTTTTTTAAATAATCCGGAAGGAATTTTCGGACTAAGATGTTTTTTCGCTGAAACAAAGTATGGCAGGGCCATAACAATACGACCGTTACTTTTTAAAATTGTTTCGCATTGTCGTAACACAGCAGTATATAAATCTTCAAGCTCAGCAACCACAGAATTAATATCAACGTGACCGCGCTGCGGTCCTAAGTAGGTTTCAGTAACAATGGCCCCAATAGAATCATCTTTATAAACTTGCGCTAAAACACGAGCGTCAATAACTTGTAGCTCCGGATGAATATCAATTTTATATTCTTTATTAATCCAATCTAAATTTATTTTTGTATCGGAACGCGCTTTTGAAGAAAGATCGCTACCATACAGTTTCGTATAACCCATTAACATCGCTTCGGTAATAATCGTTCCCGAACCGCAGAAGGGGTCGAGTAAAATTTCATTCTTTTTTAAACGCGCAAGATTGATCATAATTTGCGCTAATTTCGGAGGCAACATTCCGGAATGATCATCGCGCGCCGGACGTCCGTAATCGCGATGAGATAATTGTTTAAAATCTTGTACAGCTTCTGTTACACCAATAACAATCCATTGATCTTCCATTATCAAAACTAATTCGCGTCCGCCATTAACCAGTTTATTCTGCTCAACTACAACGCTTGATAAATTCGTATCGCGGCTCGTAACGAAGCGGCAGCTGATTCCTTCTTGTTTCAAAGCCATTTTTAATTCGATTCCGAGTTTATGTGTATTAATCTTTGATTTTCCATACAGCGAAATTCCGAAATTAAATTTGCCGTCTTTTTTAGCAGAGAGAAGCTCTTCAAGCATTTTTTCATACAATTGCGCCTTAGTAACGCGATCAATAACTCGGCCAACTTTAATTGTTCCACCTAAATGCTGGATAGCTTTTTGAGCATTAGGAATTTCAGTCTCACCAAGTAATACATCATTAAGAAGTTTTATTTTTTTAAAATCAAAACAAGCCGTCAATTCAGCGACGGACAATTCCGGATGATTTCCCAAGATAAAGAAGTGGTTCATATATCTATACTATACCCATTTTAACAAAAAGAAAACCGCAGAGTATTATTCTGCGGCTTCTTTAAAATGTGCGTTAATTATTTAGTACCGAATCCTTCTATTCATCTTATCAAGATGTTCGTCATGCATTCTTAACTGAAAACAATATATTTCTATCTCATGGTAAGTGAAATGTATCATTTGTCGCAGCTTATATTTAAGATAAGTATTTTTCTCCATAAAATATAAAGCCATAAGATTGCTACGCAAAGAGTCGAGCTTTTTATCTGCCTTTAAACCTTCTTTCCCCATGTTTCTTATTACAATATCTGACACTTTTTTGTTCGCTTTTTTCTTTCCCTCTTTTTGATACAACTGAGCCTTCCGCCATGCTAAAAGTATTTTGTTTTCAAATGCCTCTATACAACATGTCATATGCAAAGCTTCAAGCGCTTCAATGTCTTTCGAACATAGTTCGAGGTAAGTATCAATAAGGTCCTCGTGATTAAATATGTCGTCATTTAAAGACTGAAAAAAGTCACTTTCGCTTGAAATATCCGGCTTCTTAGTTTGTTTCTCTATGAATTCAATATACTTTAGAATCCATTTACGCCGCTGCTCCGTATTATCAGCCGTAAAAATAAATGTATCTCTGAACTGGACTCGGGTCTTACATTTCTCTATTAATGTATCAGTAATATGTGCAAGCCATTCTTTGTAAATATACTTTGATTCTAAAAGTGCCTTGGCTTCCGACCAGGAAAGATCTGAAATAGACATGCTCAAATCTTTTTTAGGAAAACCACGTTTTGTTAAGTGTTTTATTATCTCCTCCGGAAACTTAGGCGATGGTGGTGGTGCTAGGGCCATAAGGCCTCCTTCTATTTTAAATGTTCGAAATTTTTCTTTAGTTTGCTCCGAAAATTGTGGTATGTCAAGCTCTTGACGAAGCTAAAAACTCATGATATAGTCTCAATACAATTTAATTAACACCTCTTCCATTGTTACGCCGAAGCTTTAGCGAAGGCGAACAGGTAACGACTTTAAGTTTTTACCATAGGTATCTTGAACCCTCACGGTTTTCCATTGTTTGACAATGGACAAGAATACCGAGAGGTTTTTTATTTTTTAATGTATGTCACGAGTAAAGTCATCGGATATTCCGCATTATGAATTACTCTGCCTCATTTCGAACAAATATAGCGAAACCGAGGCTGAACCGATTCGTGCGAATATCAACAAATTAATCAGCGACCACGAAGGTACAATCACTTTCGAAGAAAATTGGGGAAAGCGAAAGCTTGCCTATCCGATTGAAGGTTTTCGTCACGGCTACTACTATTTAGTAGAATTTGATATCGCCGGTCCGAAACTAAATGAATTGAACAACCGCTTGCGCTTGTCCAATGATATTGTTCGCCATCAAATTATCAAGAAGCATCGTAAGACTGCCGTTGAAATCGCGGAAGATGCTCGAATCGCTGAAAAGATTGCGACACGCCGCAAAACTGAAGAAGCGGCTATTGCTGATAAAAAAGCGAGCAAAGAAACTAAAGATGAAGACGATAAGCGTACTGATCTTAAGGACTTTGACCAGGAGCTTGATAAGATTATCGACGTTAGTAATTTACTTTAATTATTCTTAAGCCGCTTTACTCTCTAAGCGGTACAAATATATGAATCTTAATAAAGCCATGATCATCGGGAACGTTACCCGCGATCCAGAAGTTCGCCAAACGGCCAGCGGCGCAAGTGTTGCAACCTTTTCCGTAGCGACTAACTTCTTTTGGAACGATCCGTCCGGCAATCGCCAGGAACGTGTTGAATTTCATAACGTTGTTGCCTGGCGCAAGCTTGCAGAAATTTGCGGCCAATATTTGCGTAAGGGTTCAAAGGTCTATATCGAAGGACGTTTGCAAACTCGCGATTGGGTCGGCAAAGACGGTGTAAAGCGTTATGCAACTGAAATTATTGCTGAAAATATGATTATGCTTGATCGCCCTGCCGGTAACGGCGGCGCTCGTCCGGCATCATCAACTGCTCAACCTTTTGGCAACGATCAATATGCGCAAAAAGCTCCAGAATCAGAACCAGTAATTAATTACGATGAACAAATGGGCGGCTTTGAAGCGCCGGCCGACGACGAGATCAAAGTCGAGAATATTCCTTTCTAATTTAGATTCCCTCTATGACACAATCATCTATTAAAACTAAAAAGCAATGCTACTTTAAAAGCAACAACATCAAAGAAATTGATTATAAGGATGTTGAACTTTTGAAGAAGTTTATAAACTCATACGGACAAATTTTGCCAAGCCGCCGTACCGGCGTTTCTGCAAAGTATCAGCGCAAGCTTGCTGAAGCAGTAAAGCGCGCCCGTATCATGGCGCTTTTGCACTTCCCAAACCAACGTCGCTAAACGTATGTTGAGTTTAACTGAAATCAAAGTCGGCACCGTTATAACTATTAACGGTGAACCGTATGTTGTTGTTAAATCAGAGCATCATAAAGTTGCTCGAGGCGGCGCAACCTTAAAAACAAAGTTGAAAAATCTTATTAGTGGTAGCATCATGGAACGCACCTATCAGGGAAATGATCGCGCTGAAGAAGCTGATGTTCAAAAACGCAAAGCTACCTATCTTTATAAGGATGATCAGTTCGCCCATTTCATGGATACTGAAACTTTTGAACAATACAGTTTAGAAGTTGAGAACCTTGGCGGCAAGGAACGCTTTATGAAAGACGGCATTGAAGTCATTGTCCTTCACTTCGAAGGTAAACCAATGACTGTTGAATTGCCAATCAAAGTTGAATTAAAAGTTACGAGCGCTCCACCGGGAGTTCGCGGTAACTCAGCCGGTAACGTTTCAAAGACTGCCGAGCTAGAAACCGGTGCGACGATCACAGTTCCGATGTTTGTTGAAACTGACGACATTATTAGAATTAACACCGATACCGAAACTTACGTAGAACGAGCGTAAAGGAAAAAAACACCGCCCGATGGGCGGTGTTTTTTAATAACAATTTTACTATCCTTCAATCTCTTTTGCTTTTGAAGCGGCCATGATCTTAGCTTTTATTTCCTTCATAAGCTTTTGATCAGCACGGAGGAATTGACGAGCAGTTTCACGTCCAGTTCCCAATTTAACTTCTCCAAAGCTGTAAGTGTTACCAGATTTTTGAACGATACCATATTCAATACCGGTATCGAGCAAGTCTCCTGACAAAGAAATTCCTTCGTTATACATAATATCGAATTCAGCGGTTTTAAATGGTGCTGAAACTTTATTTTTTACAATCTTTACTTTAACGCGGTTACCGATTGATTTTTCATTCTGTTTAATTTGAGCAGCGCGACGAATTTCAACACGAACCGAAGAATAGAATTTCAAAGCAGTTCCACCAGTCGTTGTCTCTGGATTGCCGAAGAACACTCCGATCTTCATACGAATCTGGTTAATGAAGATCACCACCGTTTTAGTTTTAGAAACAACGCCCGTTAACTTACGCAAAGCTTGGGACATTAAACGCGC
>CAYGIU010000022.1:9886-10323 GCA_964350015.1 uncultured Gammaproteobacteria bacterium | reverse complement strand
CAACAAGAATTTGGTTTAATGTTTGTTCGCGTTCATCATGTGATCCGCCCATTCCCGATCCACGCTTACGACCAACGGCATCAATTTCATCAATAAAGATAATGCAGGGAGCGCTGCGTTTTGCGCGCTTAAATAAATCACGAACACGAGAGGCACCAACACCGACAAACATTTCAACAAATTCTGATCCAGAAATACTAAAGAACGGAACATTGGCTTCTCCGGCAACGGCTCGAGCTAATAAAGTTTTCCCTGTTCCCGGACTTCCTAGTAACAATACGCCGCGCGGAATTTTTGCTCCTAGATCCGTAAACTTTCCCGGTTCGCGCAAGAAATCAACGACTTCCTTTAATTCTTCTTTGGCTTCCTTAACGCCGGCAACATCTTGAAATGAAACTTTATTACGGCTCTCCGAATTTGATTCACGAGGTTGCGAT
>CAYGIU010000022.1:0-9876 GCA_964350015.1 uncultured Gammaproteobacteria bacterium | reverse complement strand
TTGCGATTGTCCAAACATCATCGCATTATTATTGGCGCCTTGCGCTGACCGCATCATGAAATAAATGAATACGCCAATCAAAAGAATTGGCAAAAGGAAGGGCAGTAAGGTTGTTACCCAAGTTTCTGTGGCTGACGGAGTTGTTATAGAAATATTCGTTGCGGAAATTTGATCACTGCTAACTCCTAACGAGGACAATAGTTCAGTGAGTGGTTGGCCGGATTCTTTTACAGTGCTTTGTTTAGTACCGTCTTTCAAAACAATATTTAAAGTTTCCTTATCAACGGAAATTGAATCAACTTTGCCCTCCTTCATTTCCGTAGCCATTTGATTGAACGAAATCTGAGCTGGTTTATCTTTTTTGTCGCCCCATACCGAAAGCAGTGTCGCTAATAAAAGAAACACAACAAAAAATATAAAAAAATTCTTAACCAATGGTTTCATGGCGCAGAAAAATAATTAATAAGAAACTTGTTAATCAATCAACTTACGGATCGTATGGACCTTATAAGCGATATAAAATAAGCTATAGGCGACTAAGAGAACCATCAAACCAACTAAGAGTTGGAGCACGACGTTAGTCCAAACGATTAAAACCGCTAAAACTAACATGATTATGCCGTTAACAATAAAAACGCGCTGGATCTCGGCCAGTTTCCTTCGCGCCATGTCTAGAATGTTTCCCATATATGTAATGATTATTAATATAGACAGTATAACAAACAAACGCCTGCTTTAAAAGCAGGCGTTTGGCTTATTCAGAAGCGGCTTCTTCGGCCTTTTCTTCTGTCTTTTCTTCAGTTTCTGATTCTTTAGAATCCTTACTTTTCGCTTTAGTCTTTGAACTCTTACGTTCTTTGGCTTTGCCAGGAATAGCTAAACCTAAACGATGTTCATTAGCTTCAAGCGAGATGATTGAGAAATCAAGTTTTTGACCGCTGCTGTAATTATCTTCAATCTTTTCACCGCTCGCTAAACCAAGTTGGCTGACGTGCGCTAAGCCATGAATATTAGAATCTAATTCTACAAACAAACCAAATGGATTAATCTTAAGGATTGTTCCACTGACTGTTTGACCAACGGCATATTTCTTTTCAACACCTTCCCAAGGATCGGCCAAAAGACGTTTTGCTGAAAGGAAAATCTTTGCGCCTTCAATAGTAATAATTTGCGCCTTTATCATATCACCAACCTTATACGCTTCGGACGGATCTTCAATACGCTGCCAAGCTAGTTCACTAATGTGAATCAAGCCTTCAAGATTACCGGAAAAGTTCACAAAGACACCGAAACTGGTAACAGCAATAATGCGTCCTTCAACAGTATCACCAACTTTGAACTGAGAAATAACATCTTTCTGCTTCTCTTGCCAAGCGTCTTTTTCACTAACAACTAATTTACCGTCTTTTCGATCTAGAGTAATAATTTTAACTTCAGTTTCTGTACCGACCAATGATTTAAGTTTTTCAAGAATTTTAGATTTGTCTCCGCCGGAAACACGAGGGTAATTTTCTGGAGAAAGCTGTGAAACTGGTAAGAAAGCAGGAACCTGAGCAAAGCTTACCAAAAGTCCTCCGCGGTTGGCTGCATTAATACGAACCATGATCGGAGTTTTCTTAGCAAACATTTCTTCTAACATCAACCAAGTCTTTTCTTCACCCGCATGACGGAATGAAAGTTCTAATTCGCCATTTTCATTTTCAACATCAACAACTGTAGCGTCAACTGTGTCACCCGGTTTTAGGCTTGAATATTCACCGCCATCAAAATATAATTCGCGTCCGCGAACAACGCCGACTAAACGTCCGGCAATATCTAAACGGACTTCGGCTTTTGATGAAGCGATAACCGTTCCGGAAACAGTGTCACCAAGCTGCGGAATCTTAAAAGCGTCCTCCTTCATTAAGGAAGCAAAATCGCCTTGTACTGTAGTTTGTTTTTCACTCATAAAATAAAAAAGAAGTTCTTAACCCATTTCTCTTTCAAGAGGGTCTCTTGGCCGCCCATCCAAGAGTTTGTTAGGGGCGGTATTCGATTTTATTACCTGCTTATTTAATCATATTTAATAAGAAAAATCAAGCACCACTAAAAAGCCTGTAATTATTGACAAAACTATGAAAAAATGATAGATTCAATGATTAATTAAAAAATGTTTTTTAAAAAAGGAGGCTAACAATGCCACTCGTTTATATTCTTTGCCCGGAATCAAGTGTAAAGGGAAAAGTAAGCGGCCATTTAAAAGATATTCAGACCGCTATTGCAAAAGCCTTAAGCTGTACAGAAAGCAAACCTTCTCCGGACGATATTCGTATCCGCGGAATCCACCTTGATTTTAATTCAAAAATTGCACAGATAGAAATTGATATCTTCGCATACGACTTTAAAGAAAGGGTTGAAAGAGAAGATGAAATAGCCGAAGAAATTGAAAATCAAATTATAAAAATTGTTGGCTATTCAGATGTTAAGGTTTTTCCAATTTTCTGCAAAATTGGACACAGTAAAAAATAATCAGTTCATTAAAAAAGACCGGAAAAAATTCCGGCCTTTTTTATTTCTCTAAATCAATTTCTTAGGTTGCTGGAGCACATTCAGCAGCATTGGTATTTGAAGTAACGCCAGATCCAAATCCAGGAGCCGGAGTTGCAGAATCCAAAGCAGTGTTACAAGCTTCAGGTGCATTGTTAAATGCAGCGCAGATTGTTGTCAAAAGACTCTGGCTGTCGCGGTTTGATTCAACCATCTTTCCGTTGATAACCAAGCTAGGAGATCCTTGGACGCCGTACTTCTTATTTTCAGCATCGTAAATAGCAAAGCTTGGGAAGCTGCCGGTCCAGGTATTCTTATCATTATAGCTTTCGGTAATCTTAAATTCTTTGTCTGCCTTGGCAACACAAGAACTTACTTTACTTTCGTTAACACCAGCTTCAGTTCCACATGAAGTGGCGCTGCCGCTCTTTGAGTAGCATGTTAAGTATGAAAGAAGCTTTGAGTTATCTTCTTTATTAATACAATACTGACGCAATTGTTCATCAACTTCCTTCTTTCCATGCATGGCATAGTTAACAAACTTCAACTGAAAATCCATCTTATCTTTCAAAGCGGCAACAACTGGCAACATACCCTTTTGCATCTGCAATCCGTATGGGCATTCGCTCATAACAAACATTTCAACAACTGGTTTATCATTCTTTGGTAAATCAGCAGGCACGACAGGTGCGGCTGGGGTGGCCGTTGTATCGCCCGTTGCAACAGTTCCATTATTTACATCATCAATATTCATTACCTGTGGGAAAAATTGTTTTCCATCCTTACTGATGTATGAATCAATAGTACTGGTTCCGACTACAACGCTCAACTTATACAAGCTGTCGCTGTAATCAGTTACTTCGGAAATCGAAGCGGTTGTTCCTTGTACCAAATTCTTGTTAATAAATTCAAGTGCTTTGGCTTTTGCTTCATCCGGAGAAAGTTTTTTTCCAGAGAACATTGAACCGCCAAAGTTGGCAAACGCAACAATAATCAAAATAACAACCACGGCGCCTAAGCCGATGATCAAATTTGACTTGCCGTCGAACTTTCGTCCGCTGCGATGAGTAGTTGGTGTTTCTTGGTCCATACAATTTAATTTAATGATTAGTCTTATAATTATAAACTACGAGCCCCATAGGGTCAATGGTGCACCTTATATCCAAGTAACACAGGCAACACTATCCTTATCTTCCTTAAAACGCATCAAACGAATTCCCTGTGTATCACGGCCTAATTCATTAACTGATTTGAACGGCAAACGGATAACTTGGCCTTTCATTGAAATAATAATCAAATCTTTATCAGCCATTGCTTCAGAGTTAATGACAAAGGCATTAGTTAATGGCCCAGTTTTATCGGTAACTTTCGCTGTCTTAATTCCTGATCCACCGCGTCCCTGAACTTTATACAAACTAACCGGAGTACGCTTTCCGTAACCGTTAGCCATCACTGACAAAACTTGATACTTCTTGAGTTTTTCTTTGTCAGATGAAATAACGCCCATACCAACAAGGCAATCGCCTTTCTTCAATCTAACGCCCATTACTCCCGAAGCGTTTCTGCCCATTGGTCGAACTGCGCTTTCTTTAAATCTAATCGCTTGACCCTTGGCAGTAATCAATTGAATCTCGTCTTTACCGGATGTTGGTTTTGACCAAATCAATTTGTCTTCCGGACGCATCTTAATAGCAATCAAACCGGAACGACGAACTTTTGAAAATTCATCAAGCGGAACTTTTTTAACAACACCGCGTTCAGTTGCAAAGAATAGATAATCATACTTTGTTAGTTTATCGAGCGGCAATACGGAAGTAACTTTTTCTTCTGCTGGAAGTTGCAAAAAATTTACAATTGCTTGACCCTTGGCGGTTCGAGCTGAAGGCGGAATTTCATAGGCTTTAAGCTGGAAAACGCGTCCACGAGTCGTAAAGAATAAAATGTCATTATGAGTCATGGTTGTGAATAAGAATTCAACCATGTCTTCTTCTTTAGTAGTAAGTCCAATAACGCCCTTGCCTCCTCGAGCCTGCACTTTAAAGGTGTCTGGCGGCAAACGCTTAATATAACCGTCACGCGTCATAACAATCATTGATTCTTCGTTAGGCACAAGGTCTTCAACGCTGAATTCCTTAACACCATGTTCAACAATTGCGGTCCGGCGCTCATCACCGTATTTTTCAGTCAACTCAATAAGTTCTTTTTTAATGATGGCCAAAATCTTAGCTTTCGAATTTAAAATTCCTTCCAATTCCTTTATCAAGGCTTTCTTTTCCTTAAGTTCATTTTCAATATGCAAGCGCTCAAGGTTGGCCAAAGAACCAAGCTTCATTTCAACAATGGCAAAAGCTTGTCGGTCGCTTAACTTGAACTTCTTCATCAAGTTAATCTTGGCTTCTTCACGATCTTTAGAGGCTTTAATTATTTTAATGACAGCATCAATATTAGTTAAGGCAATCATCAAGCCTTCTAAGATATGAGCACGATCGCGGGCTTTTTCTAATTCAAATTCAGTGCGGCGACGGACAACATTATCGCGATGCTTAATATACTCTTCTAAGAAAGATTTCAAGTTAAGAATCTTCGGCTGAATACCGTCCACCAACGCCAACATGTTCATGTGGAAAGTTTCCTGAAGCTGGGTCTGTTTGTACAAACTATTTAAAATCTTTTTTGGGAAAGCATCTTTCTTTAATTCAACAACAACGCGAACTCCGTCTTTATCGGATTCGTCACGCAAATCTCTAATGCCATCAATTTTTTTCTCGCGAACCAAATCGGCAATTTTTTCTACCAAGGTCGCTTTGTTTACCTGGAAAGGAATTTCGGTAATGATAATTGAAAAAGCGCCGGACTTAGTTTCAACAACTTCGGCAACGCCGCGCATAACTACGCCGCCCTTACCAGTTGCATACGCACGATTGATTTCACTGCGATCATAAATAACTCCGCCGGTCGGAAAGTCTGGTCCTTTAACAAATTGGGTTAGGTCTTCAACGGTCGCGTCAGGATTTTCAATTAAATGGACAATGGCTCCGGAAACTTCACGTAAGTTGTGTGGCGGGATATTTGTCGCCATACCAACGGCAATACCCATAGCACCGTTTAACAATAAGTTTGGTAAACGCGCCGGTAAAACACGCGGTTCTTGCTGCGAACCATCATAGTTAGGAATGAAATCTACTGTTTTTTTATCAATATCAGAAAGTAATTCTTCCGAAATCGCCGCGAGCTTCGCTTCGGTATAACGCATAGCAGCGGCATTATCGCCGTCTACCGAACCGAAGTTTCCTTGACCGCGTACCAATGGATAACGCAAAGAAAATTCCTGCGCCATACGAACCATAGAATCGTACACAGCAGTATCGCCGTGCGGATGGTATTTACCAAGCACTTCACCGACAACCGTAGCGGACTTTCTAAATTTAGCGCTCGGACGCAAGCCTAAGTTCCACATGGCGTACAAAATACGACGGTGAACCGGTTTTAAACCGTCTCGAACATCAGGCAAAGCACGAGAAACAATTACGCTCATCGCGTAATCAAGATAGGAACGACGCATTTCATCAACAATCGGTTGCGCTTCAACGTGTCCTACATTATCAACAAGCTTCTCCTCTTCTTTAGGAGTTGATTTCTTTTCGTCTTTTGCTTCGCTTGGTTTTTTAGTGCCTCGTGGCATACAATATAAAATTAATTCGGAAGAGTTTGCGGAACAACAGTATTAGTCGTTGTTGTCGGCTGGTTAAATTGTTTAATATCATCCTTAACCTTATTGAGAGTTTCACTCAAATCTTTTTTCAGAGTTCCAAAATCAACATTTTGGTTTCCTGATTTTCTTGGTAATACTTCTTCAGCGTCGACAATATGATTTAAATTCAATATCCAAATAACAACAAGTAAGGTCATGATTGAACTTATACCAATCCACATAATAAGCTTCTGATTTTTTTCTTCATGAGCCGAGCGGATATGCGCAGAATCATTATGAGAGCTGTGACCGTGTACCAATGGTTCACTCGAGAGTTTCGTTGAAACAAGGGGAGCGCCGCTTTCAATTTTAGAACGGCGTTTAGTCGGAGCTTTTTTCTTTTTTGTTTGTGTTGTTACGCGAACCATATTTAAAATTCTAATACAACCAATTCCATATCATCTTGTGGCAAATCTTTTTTCGAAATCTTTAACTTTTCTTCATTACGCGGTTTAACGGCAATCGCTTTCAAAAACTGTTCAAGACTACCGAGCGGTTTTGATAATTTTAAACCGGGGACCTGATAGTGCATTGGGATAACAATGCGCGGTTCAATTTGATTGATCACCGAAACTGCCTTTTGCGCATCAATCGTATATACTCCGCCCACCGGAACTAACAAAATATCAGTTCCTTCAAGACGTTCAAGTTGCTTATCATCAAGCTCGTGTCCCAAATCACCTAAGTGACTAATAACAATATCTTCAATTTCAAATCGATAGATAATATTGTCACCACGTTCAGAACCTTTGCTTGTATCATGGAACGAATGAATACCATCAACAACAACTCCTTTGATTTCATATTCTCCCGGTCCGTGAATAACAAAAGGCTCGCCTTTTACAGCGTCGCTATTATTGTGATCATCATGATCATGACTAATCGTCACGATTTCCGCTTCAAGCCGGGGCAATTTTAAACCCACTTTTTCCGGGTGAAACGGGTCAGTTATAACGCTGATTATATCGGCTCCAACTTTGCCCTGAATACGGAACGAAGAGTGACCAAACCAAGTAATTTGCATGGAATAATAAAAAAATTCTAAAAAGAATACTCCTTAATTATATGGTATTGAGAGGCTCGTGTCAATCGATTTGCACTTGATTTTTCGCTGATTTTATGCTTTATTTGTTATATCGCCGTAATACGGTATAATGGACATACATTGAAATATTTTATGTACGATAACGATAGATTATTACATGACCTTGAGTCTCTCGGAACCAGACCGGCACCAAAACGTCGCCGCTGGCTTCGTTGGGTTCTACTTATCATTGCCTTCTTTGCATTGCTGTTTGGCTTTTTCTATATAAAGGATCTTTTTGCTCCAAGCGCTAAAGAAAGCTGGGTCGATAAGCTTCCTATTATCAGCCAAGTAAAACATTTGGCCGAAAGCTCGGACCGAGAACTTAAAGGAGAATCACGTGACCGCATTAATGTCTTATTGCTTGGCGTTGGTGGAAAGGGTCATGACGGCGGACAATTAACTGACACCATCATTATTGGAAGTATTAAGCCATCATCAAAACAAGCTTCGATGCTTTCTATTCCTCGCGACCTCGCTATACCGATTGAAAACGCCGGTTGGAGAAAAATAAATAACGTTAATGCCTTTGCCGAACAAAGCGATCCGGGCTCCGGCGGTCTTGCTTCCTCTCAGGCCATTGGTGACTTACTTGAATCGCCGATTGATTATTATGTTCGCGTCGACTTTAAAGGTTTTGAAAAAATTATTGATCAAATTGGTGGCGTTGATGTTTATGTTGATAATACTTTGGATGATTATGCCTATCCAATTCTTGGACGAGAAGATAATCCCGACTACTACAGCCGCTATGAACATCTTCATGTTGATACTGGATGGCAACATATGGACGGATCACTAGCTCTTAAATATGCACGCTCACGTCACGGCGTTGGCGGCGAAGGATCAGATTTTGCTCGCGCCCGACGACAGCAAAAGATTCTTGAGGCTGTTAAACAAAAAGTCATCAGCGCCAATTTCCTTCTTAATCCGCGACAAATCTCTTCTTTAATTAGTACCCTGAGTGAAAACATTTCTACAAACTTAAAAGTTTGGGAAATTATTAAACTATGGAGCTTTGTAAAAGATATTGATAGCGACGCGATTATTAATCGCGTACTCGATAATAGTCCAAGCGGATTATTAGTTGATGGACGCGGCGACAACGGCGCTTATATTCTAAGTCCCCGCTCCGGTGATTTTTCAGAAGTTCAATATTTATTCAATAATATTTTCGGAACGCCTAGTGAAAAAAGTAGTTCCTCATCCAAAAAATCAAATGCTGATGTTTCCGTAACTATCTTTAATGGAACTTGGGTAAACGGGTTAGGCAGCCGCAAGGCCGTTGATTTGGAACGCGATGGAATTGATGTTGTTGAAATCGCTAACTCTACTCGCCATAACTTTGAAAAATCAGTTATCTACGACTTGACCTTTGGTGCTAAACGTGAGAGTCTTCAATATCTTAAAGAAAAGACTGATGCGAATATCGCACCAACTTTGCCAGACTGGCTCAAGGAGGAGCTAGCGACGCGCAATGCGCAACAACGCAGCACTCAACCTGACTTTATTCTTATTCTTGGAACCGACGCCGATTCAAATGCTTCCGGCACGGAAAACACTAACTAAATGCCCGCAAAAAAATCACCGCTCGTTGTTATTTTTGGACGAACCAACGTTGGAAAATCTACTTTATTTAACTGTTTAAGCGAACGGCATGGTGCTTTAGTTTCCGACATTCCGGGAACAACGCGCGACGCCAACCTTTCGAGTGTTGTCTGGCGCGGTCAAAGTTTTGACTTAGTTGATACTGGAGGATTTATGGACTTTGATTTTTTGCGTCTTAAAAAAATTAACGCCGAAACAATCGATGAGTTTGTTCAAAAGCAAGCTCGAGATTATATTAAAAAAGCTGATTTAATTTTATTCGTCGTCGATTCTCGCGATGGACTGATGCCGCAAGATAAAACAATGGCACAAATTGTTAAACGCATTATTCCGAATAAAAAAAATATCTTGGTTGTTGCTAATAAAGCCGATAAAAAATCTTTAGCTAACACTGCTTCAATCGAATTTATGAAACTCGGCCTTGGTGACGTTGCTCCGGTTTCCGCAGCAACCGGAACCGGCACCGGAGACATGCTTGATCTTATCTATACGAAGATTGATCCAATTGATCGCCAAGAAGAAATTGATAAAGAAGAAGCACCTCGTCTTAAAGTCGCTATTATTGGAAAACCAAACGTTGGTAAATCTAGTTTGATTAACGCCATCCTCGGTTTCCCGCGCGTTATCGTTTCTCCAATGCCGCACACAACGCGCGAACCACAGTACGCTCGCTTCACCTATAAAGGAAAGGAAATTGAATTCGTTGATACAGCCGGAATTACTAAACACGGACACAAAGTTGAGAACTTGGAAAAATTCAGCATGGACAAAAGTTTAGCAGCAATCAATAAATGTCAGGTCGCTATTTTAGTTTTAGATATATCTGAAGAATTAACAAAACAAGATGCGCGTCTCATTGAAGAAATTACTGGGCGCCATAAGAGCTTAATTTTTGTCGCTAATAAAT
>CAYGIU010000021.1:0-10365 GCA_964350015.1 uncultured Gammaproteobacteria bacterium | reverse complement strand
ACTTAAACCATGAAATCAATGAAATTTATAGTATTATACGCCGTGGTGATAATCGCGATTTTTGCCGTAATTGCAATTCGCGAAGATTGGTTTTTAAAAGATTCGGCAACGACTCCAACGCTTGTAAACAACCCGAAAAATTTTAAAGAGTGCGTTGCAGCCGGAATGCCGATTCAAGAATCATACCCACGACAATGTCGGGCTTCAAATAACACTGTCTTTTCTGAAGACATTGGTAATGAGTTTGAAAAAAGTGATTTAATTATTGCTGAAACTCCTCGACCAAATTCGGTGGTTGGAAATACGTTTACCGTTAAAGGTCAGGCTCGCGGTTATTGGTATTTTGAAGCCTCGTTTCCTATTACTGTGGTTGACCTAAATGGAAAACAGATTGGACAATCAATAGCTCAAGCTCAGGGCGAATGGATGACGGAAGAGTTTGTCCCATTTAGTACCGTGCTGGAGATTACTAAAACATTTAGTGGAGAAGCCAAATTATTATTACATAAAGATAACCCTTCAGGTGAGGCGAAGAATGATGACCAATTAGAAATACCGATCATAATCTCTCAATAAAACATCATTAAAAAAAGCGGCTTGGTATGAGCCGCTTTTTAAAACAAATTTTTTAAAAGGTAAATTCGCAATTAAAATCTTTTCCTGTATAATTTACGTTAAAATTTCCTCCTGATTTTAAATTATATTTTGCTGCCTCACCATTGCGAAGTGAGAATAAGTATTCGCGAGTTTTCGGAACTCTTGAGAGTTCATCAAGTATGTGTCGTCCATTTTGATTATCCCTGAGCAATAGGTCATTAGTTAGGACAAGTTTTATTAATCCTACCCTGCTATAAACCTGTTGTGGTGCCATTACGAGATAAGGTGTTCTGGCTGACAGATAGTCCACGAAAAAAATAGTTTCAAGTGGTTTATCCTCAATGTGCTCTTTAACTCGAACTAACTTGCAATTATCTATTGTATTGATACCTACTGTGGATTTGCCGATAGGGATATGCTGAGCTTTTTCGTTCAGCGCAATGCCGGAGTTGATATCAATCTGTCCATTTTTGCAAATTGTTAAGCTAGTGCCGCGAATTACAATTGTTTGTGTCAAGTTGTTACCTTTCTATTTAATGTTTGAATTTAAACGAACTAAAAACGCTTTGATAAGCGTTTTCTAATATACTCTTTGGCTTTAAACTTGTCAACTAGCTAATTGTAAAACCCATAAAATAAACAGGCGAATTAAAGGATAAAATAATTCTGACAATCAAGAAAAATATTCCTATTGAAATTAATGAATAGAGAAGGACGCCAAAGGCAAAAAGAAATTTAAAGGCTGTTTCCATAAATTTATATTACTTATAGTATACCTTATCTCCGAAGCGTAAATCAATATACGACAGCTTTGCAAAGTTTTCTTTGAGCTCTGAGTGTAGATATATATCAAGACGATCAAACTGAGCTTCGGGCGCTAGCGAACTGTTGAAGTATATCATTGGACCCTTTTCAGTTATCATTTTCAAGGTATTAGGATCATTATCAACGGTTAATTGTTTTAATTTAATATTTGGGAAACGACTAGTAAACCCGTCCATTAATTTAGAGGCAAAAGATATTAATGCTGAAGCGTTTTCAACTTGTTGATTATTGACTCGCGGTAGGCCATTATTATAAATACTTGGTAAGCCCGCATCCGGTTGCATTAAAGAAGCTATCACAACACCCGACGAATCTAATAAATAATACTGGTCGGCCTCAAACCAAATTACGGATGGCAGTCTTTCGGATAATTCAATAATAAGCGTTGAGGGTAATCTTTTTTTAATAACGACATTTTGTAACGCGTGTTTAGTTATGAGTCCTTCTGCAAATTCAGTACTATTAAAAACCGCCATTCGACTCTCGGAAAAGAAAAAGGCTCGATGATGATCAAAACGTAGATATGCTTCACTTTCTATCTGGCTAGCCGAAGCAAGAGATGCATTACGTACTTCAACTTTTTTAATGGAAAAAATCGCTGATATATATATTAACCAAAATAAAACACCTAAAACAATAATTGTTGCGATAATCCAAAACCAAGCCCTTGTTGGAACAAAAGCTAAAATGTTTTTTATTTTAGAACCGCTTAATGAATCTTTTCGTCGTGAATTAAAATACGGATTTCCTCTATGTCGAAAAGCTTTTACGGTTTGATAGGGCCGATGACGCGGAGCTAACGGCTTCATTGTTTTAATAAATAAACTTAAGAACCAATTTTCTTAAAAGGCAGATATTTGCGCAATACTTTCGGAATAACAATTTCGCCATTCTTTGTTTGATAGTTTTCCATTATTGCGATTAAAGCACGAGATACCGCCACACCCGTTCCATTCAAGGTGTATACGTATTTTTTCTGTCCATCAGTATCAATGAATTTAATATTTAGAGAACGAGATTGAAAGTCTGTGCAGTTTGAAGTTGAGGTAATTTCGGCCCAGTCCCCTTTTTTATCCTCTCCATTTGGTTTTCCGGGAAGCCAAGCTTCAAGATCGTAAGTACGATACGAAGGAGCGCCCAAATCGGCTGTACAATGATCAACAACTCGAAATGGGATACCCAAACCTTTAAAAATTTCTTTTTCTACTTTTAGCATTTCACTGTGTAATTTCTCGGCAAGTTCTGGTCGACTAAAAACAAACATTTCTACTTTTTCAAATTGATGAACTCTAAAAAGTCCTTTGGAAAATTTCGAATAAGAACCGGCTTCAGTTCTAAAACAATTAGATAGACCAACATACTTAATTGGTCCTTTGCTTAAATCAAGAATTTCGTCACTGTGGTAGCCTCCTAAGGTAATCTCTGATGTGCCAATAAGACTTAAAGCTGAGTCTTCGATTCTGTAAACCTGGCTTGACTCACCTCGAGGATTATAACCCATGCCCTCTATAAGACTTGTCTTGGCTAAGTCAGGAGTTAAGACAGCTTTAAAGCCATGTTTCATTGCTACGGAAAGTGCATAATCAACAAGCGCTCTATTTAGTAATACGAGTTCATTCTTTAAATAGTAGAATTTTGAACCGGCAATTTTTGTGCCGCGTTCAAAGTCGACAAGATCTAAAGCTTCGGCAAGTTCAACATGATCCTTTGCTTCAAATTTAAAATGCGGAATCTTCCCAACGCTTTCCATCACCGGATTGTCAGTATCATTTTCACTGACGCGTACTTCCGGATGAGTTAAGTTTGGCACATTGAGTAATAAGTCATTAAACACTTTAGTCAATTCAAGCTCTTCAGTTTCCATTTTAGCGATACTCTCCCCTACTGATTTCATTTCGGAGATTTCTTCCGGACTTGGTTTTGATTTTGAGGTTTGATTTCGTTTTGTTCTTAATTCTTGAATTTGCGATTGGAGAGCGCGCCGAGCCTCATCAATAGAAAGCAGACGCTCAATATCAACGGCTGATAAGCGGTTTTTAGAGTTGGCGGCAACCAACTCCTTATTATCTCGGATAAATTTTATATCAAGCATAGTTTTAAGCGAATATACAATAAATTTTATACTAAAGAACCCGGCCTGTAAAGACTGGGTTCTAAAGTACTGAGAGAAGCTATTTAGCTAATTTTTACGATTTTATAACTGTTATCACCTTTTGGTGTATGAACAATTACGGTTGTTCCGGTTTTCTTACCAACAAAGGCAATACCCATTGGTGATTCATTAGAAATTTTTCCAGCCAAAGGGTCAGCTTCATTAAAGCTAACAATTGTAAACTCTTTTTTCGTACCGTTTATTTCTACTGTGACGTGGGAGCCCATACCAATTTCACCTTTGCCATGAGTTGAAACCACCGTTAAGCTTTTTAAAAGACTGGTCACTTCAGAAATGCGGCCCTCGTTAAATGCCTGAGCCTCTTTTGCGTCTGAGTATTCTGCATTCTCACTTAAATCGCCAAGTTCTTTGGCGCGCTCAATACGCTCCGCAATCTCGCGGCGCTTAGTTGTTGTTAATTGATGAAGTTCTTCCTCAAGCTTGTGGAAGCCTTCTTCGGAAATAATCTGCTGCTCACCCATAGGGGTTTATATATAGCGATTAATAATACATGAAACTGTACAACAATAAAGAAATTTAATCAAGGGGTCAAGAGTCCGGATTAGCTAAAACCATTAAAATTGCCAAATAGCCAAAACCCAAAGGATGATTAAGATAAGGGGTGAACATATTTAAGGCTGCAAGACTAATAAGCGCGGCCAGTACCGGAAAAGCTAAAATCGGTTTTGTTTTTATTTTCTGTACAGCTGATTTTCCAATTGAAAATAGCAACCAGATTATTGCGGCAATTCCGAGCAAGCCAAGTTTCAACCATAAGTCGAGCCAGCCCCATTCAAAGGCATGAGTAGTGTATGAACCATCGGGTGAATGTTCTCGAACGCGCGGATCACTTGTTATGTAAGTCAGTGTTTTACCAAGTCCACTGCCCTCGATTGGATGTTTAGCAATAGCCGCTTTCATAATTGGTAAAAGTGCCCAGCGAGAAGCGGCGCCCGCTTCAAACTCAGTTGCTCGATCGGTAATAAGAGATGCACTAATATCGCTTATTGGCTTAGGGAATGGAAAACGAACGGAGGCATATAACATGAGACTGCTTATTAGTGCTATAACAAGCCCATATAAGGCCAGTAGAGGCAGTATCCTAATCTTAGGCTTAAAATATAGAATAGCTGTTATAGAGGCTAAAATAAGGCCCAAAACCGCACCTAGCCAAAAGCTTCGCGATAAACTAATTAGAATTACCGATAAGAACAAAGATGCGGCAAATGCGCTCGAATACGTTGATCTAACAAATTTCCATTTTGCATCTCGCAGTTTTTTTACAAAGATTGCTAAAGATATAAAAAATGAAGGAATAACGAAAACTTGTGATTGCAAAAAGACTCTGGAAAACCCATTAGGCAATCTTGTAATTTCGCCCAACAAATTTAATCGTGTCCAGCTATATAAACTTTCGGTCAAAGGCATTTCGTGTGAAAAAATAAAAAGTAGCGCAAATGATTTTAAGGCAATCCATAAACCCGCAGAGGCAAGGGCAATAAGTAATAAGCGTTGTTTACTTGTTGCTTTGAATGTAATGAATAAAGGAACGATAGTGATTAAGAAAACCCAGCGTTTAAATTCATCAAAAAGCAACGCTAAATCATTTGAACGAAAATAACCGATAACGGTTGCTATGGCAATTGCGAGTATTAACAAGCCCAATGGTTTGTAGTAAGGAAATTCTTTTAATTGTTTAGAAATTTTGCGATGTTTTATAAATGAGAATATCTCTTTGCCTGTCCAAACCGCCATTACAACAATCCATAATCCGATTCGTAGAGAAATTCTGTCAGTTCCCTCCCCTAACCAAAATAGATAACCCTGAGAGCCGACCAGTAATTCAACAATAATTATTAAGAAACCGTAAAAGGGATCTTCCAGAGAAAGAAACAAAGCGCCTAATAAAATTATTAATGCACCTAGATAGGTAAAGCTTGGATTAAAATATCCGGCAAAGGAAAGTGCTTCAAACAAAGCCAATCCAGCTAGGATTAGAACAAACATTTTTTGATTGTCGCTAATTCGTTTCATAAAATAATTAATTTTGTTCCAAGTTCAATTTTATTCTTTTCTATAAAGCCCGCCGGCAATTCGATAACCATGTTAACGGGAGATGAAGATTTGTATTGTGTGTAGGGTTCATTTTCCGGAGTAAGCGATTTTTCAAAACCGATTACTTCATAATTATTTACCCAAACTATGTCTAATGAGAAATTCATACTGCGCATTACAAAAGTTCGTTTCGCAGTTTCAGGAAATATAAATATCATTCCACAGTTTTGACATAACTTTGTTCTATTACTTAAACCTTGATACCATTCCGCGCTATTTTCCGCAGTTTCTAATCGCAGCTGTACATCGTTAAGTTTCGCTTGAATGTACTTAGGCTCTTTGCTGCGGAGCGTCTCGTCTATTGTAACAAAAAACACTCCAATAATAAAACAAATAATAATAACTATCTGGTGGCGTTTCATTTAAGCAAGCTTATGTTTTGATTTTATTACTGCAACAGCAGCTCGGTATTTTCGTACAGAAGCTAAGAATGGAAAAATTTTATAGGTAATTTTTGGCAACCATTGACTAAAGTGTCCACCACCCAATTGCGTTGTGTACAATGGTTTATTTATCCAGGTCCCATGGTGTCCTTGTTCAAGCATCGTCAACCATAAATCCCAATCTTGCAGTCTTTTAATTGCCGGATCAAAACCCGGGAAGTCATTACGACGAATTAAAGAACTCGTATGGATGTACGGCATTGTTTTAAGTCGTTGCTCATCATACTCAAATAATTTAAATAGTTTGCGTCCGTAAAAAAAAGATGAAAAAGCAAAACTAGCTTGCGGATGAGTTTCTAGCGCTTCTTTCATTTCGGCTAACATAGTTTCTTTCATGATAACGTCAGCATCTAAAAAAATAACTAAATCACCTTGAGAGCGAGCAAAACCATAATTTCGTGTTGGATTTGATCCTTCGTTTTGTTTACTAAAAAAATGAAAACGATTTTCGCCAATAAGATTTTTATATTTATTTATAACACTATTCAAATCGTCCGTAGATCCATCATCAACAACGATTAACTCCCAGGATTTTTCTGTTTGCTTAATTATCGAATCCAAACAAACTCCAAATTTGTCAGATTGATTATGAATTGGAATAATAATTGAAATCATACTATAGATTCATTTTTAATTTCTCATGCATTAGAGCAACTTTATTTTTCCAAAAAAAGTTACTCAAAACGCGTTTTTTGCCCGCTTCACCTAAGCGATTTCTTAACTCAGAATCTTTTGCCAGTGAAATAACAGCTTCTGCAATTGCTTCGACACTATTTTCATCTACCATTACACCGGTCACCCCATCTTCTACGGCATCGATTACTCCGCCGCTTTTCCCGGAAATTACCGGCTTAGAAAAAAGATTTGCTTCAAGATAGACAATCCCAAATCCTTCATAGTCCCCTTTTATTTGTCGAGCTACCATGATAAATAGATCCGATAAAGAAAGCCAGGCCCATTTAATTTCATCGGTAATGTTGGTTAAAAAAATAACATACTGCTCGAGCTTAAGTTCAGATACGGCATGTCGCAGGGCGGTTTCTTCCGGACCATTCCCGATAATCGCATAACGAATCTGCGGAACTTGTTTGATAATTTCCGGCAAAGCTGAGATTACCGCATCAACGCCTTTGCGTTTTACAAGTCGACCAATGGTAGTTAAAACAAAGGCGTTTTCTAATCCATAGTTTGTGCGCAGTCCATTTAATAGTTCAACGCGAACTGTTGGTACGGTTTGATCGACGCCGGGATTAGCTAAGATAATCTTTTCAGTTTGACCCAAGAAATCTTGGACATCTTTAAGGGTTTTGCTATTAGCACAAAATATAATTGACGCATTTTTTAAAACTCGTTTACAAATCGCTCGTTTCCAAAAAAAGGCAGTTGCTAAAGAAAAATCTAAACCATGAAGTACAACCGCATATTTTAAGGATTTAAATCTACTGGCAAAATATAAAGCAGTGCCAATAGGCAAAACTTCCCCGGCAATAAACCAATCGGGTTTAAGATTTTTTACAGTACTTAAAATTGTATTGAACGCCGTTAGCCATTTAAAAAATGGCAGATGCTTACTTAATAATTTGTTTTCTCTATTATCGATAACGCTTATCTCATCAGGCCAATATTCAACTAACTTTGAGTAGTACGTCTCTACTCCGCCTATCGCTGGTGGGAATTCCAAAGCGCATAAAACTGTTTTCATACTTTTTTGGGTTTCATAAACTGAGTAAAGGTTGCTATTTCATCTTTGCTAATTCCCCGAACAATATATAGAAGCACGGCATAGACAAGAGCACAGGCAGCAATAGTCAGAAGTGGATTGATTTGATTTTTTACCAGCTCTGCAAAAAATGCCATACCGATACCCGCAATCAAATAACGAAATGTTTTATTAATAAGTCTTAGCCAATTAATTGATGTAATTTTAGGAACAACCACAAAGCCGAGGGTTAGCATTAAAATACTTGTTATAAGTGTTGTAATACAGGCTCCAAGCACTCCGTAACGCGGTATTAAGATAATATTAATAATAGCGCTTAAAACAGCTGTAATAGCCATATTAAGCGTATTACGCTTTTGTCGATCGCAGGCGTTAAGCAACGAACCTACTGGAAATCCTAAAAACATAAATGGCACCGCAACCATAGAAATTCTTAACAAAGCACCGGCCTCTCCAAAGTCATCCTTAAAAAGAAGGACAATTTTATCAGCAAGGGCAATTGCGCCAAAAGTTATTGGAATAGAAATAATTAAACAGTATAGAATTGCTTGTTCAAAAGTTTGGGCGAGTCGTTCCCGAGCATTGTGCCAATATGAACTTAAGGCAGGATATAGAGAAGCAACAAAAGCCATTGGCAAAAATTGTAACGCAATAATAATTTTAAAAGGTATTTGATACAAACCAACGGCTCTATCCCCTGCTAATTTAAATAATAAGACGGAATCAAAGTAAGTATAAAATCTTTGGACTATCATAAACAAACCAAAAGGGATCGTTAACGCAATGATATACTTAATCATTACTTTATCCCAAATCGGTTTAGGAGAAATTTTCCAGACGGCCCGTATAATACTTACCGAATACACAAAATTGAAAAAGCTCGCCGCAACAAAGCTTGTCATTAACCAAGCGATCCCCCACTGTCCTTTTAATACAAAGTAACTAAAAACTAAAATTATTAATTGAACAAAAATTGATGAGAAACTTTCAAATTTTAAGTTATGAAATCCGCGAGCTACTGCGTAAAATGAACTGGTAAAGTTATCAAAGACCATGGCAATGGCCGAAATGAAAATAAGTTGTTGAATTAAAGGGTCATAGCCCCACATCTTAGTCCAGGCTACTAACGCCGATATTGTTATTATTGTTAAAGGTAACTTAAGCGCGATAACGCTGGCTAAAATTGACTTAGCTTTTTCTTGATGTTTGGAAACTTCGCGGGTTACGACATTTCCAACTCCAAAGTCAATAAAGATTCCAAAGATTGAAGTGATGGAAATGGCAAAATAATATTGGCCTAAATCTGCGGCGCCCAAGGAACGGGCGTAAAGAGTAAAATAGGTCAATGAAATAATCTTTTGCAAGATGAGTGCCAAGGTAAAATATGAAGTATTTCGTGCTAAAGAAGGCATATAATTACCTGTATACTAGCATTTTTGGCCGAAATTCGCAATAAAAAAGCCGAGAATTTTCTCCCGGCTTTTTTTAAAGGTACTGATTAGCAATTATTTTTTAACTGGCCTTTTACCGCTGGCTAAATCGTAATTACTGAAGCTTGAAGTAATGTCGACATAACGCCCCAAAAAAGACGGCGGTGTAATCTTCTCACGAGAATTAATAGCATGTTCATGTTCAATAAAGCACAAGTTTGGTTCAGGTTCTATAAAAATATCCAGATGCCAATATTTAAAGTCGTAAACAAAGTTATGTCTAATCTTTAATATCGGAGCCAAGTTCGGATTTTTTTGATGCAGAAGTCTTTCGTATTCTGATATTGAGATCCTATCCTGCATTTCCGGACGGTGCGCCGTTCCTGGAATTTTTTCTTTCTCTGCATACACGTAAAAAGTTTCCGCTAAACCCTGCCCTATCGGAGTTATCTTCCTTATTCGCCTCTGTAAATTGGGTTTATCAGAGTGGAGATATATTTGAAAGATTTCCTGCTGAATAATACGGCTTACCGGTAGTTTTTTTACATTAATTTTATCGAGCAATTGAAATTTTTTCTCGGCTTCAATGGGAGGCATAGCCAGTTGGTTAGTAACACTGGTTATGAACTTATCCATCTTCTGCCTAAAGGTTAACACGCGTCCGCTTTCCCTATTGTGAATAATTTCTAAGTGCTCATGGCCCGTCCAGGCATCACGAAGAAGTTGATCCAATGCTCGTGCTTCCTTCGGAGTTTCACGTCTGGCCTTGTTGTTGGCTAAAGTGTAATACTTTTGCGCTCCCTCGGCGGCCGTAACGAAGTGATAGACTACATCATAAAATTCACGAAGACTGGCAATACTCATCTTTTCCTCGCTTACAATTTGCTCGAACATCTCACGGCCGCAATAGGCTTCAGAATCAAGTGTTCCTCTGTCGCAGATCAAGATTCCTTGCTCAGCTCCCGTATGCTCCATTTGGATTTCAGCTAATTCTTTACGAATATATTGCCGCTGTAACTGTTCGTGTAAAATATTGGTTTGAAGTATTTTCCTAAGATTTTCATTTCCTTAAAAAAGCTTTCC
>CAYGIU010000020.1:1846-10551 GCA_964350015.1 uncultured Gammaproteobacteria bacterium | reverse complement strand
GTCAGGCCTTTGATCGTATCGATGAACTGCACAAACAATCAGGAAAATTGCGCGGACTGGCGACCGGTTTTAATGACCTGGATAATTTACTCGCCGGTTTACAGAAATCCGATTTGATCATTTTAGCGGCTCGTCCTTCGGTTGGTAAAACTTCCTTAGCCCTAGACATCGCTCGTCAGGCCGCGGTCTTAAATAAAGCCGCTGTCGGTATTTTTTCTTTGGAAATGAGTAAGGAACAATTGGTTGACCGTATGCTCTGCGCAGAAGCTGGTGTATCTCTTTGGAAAATGCGTACCGGAAAACTATCTGATAAACAGGAAACTGACGACTTTTCACGAATTGGTTCAGCCATGGGAATTTTAGCGGAAACGCCAATCTTTATTGACGACTCTCCGAGTGCTAATATCATGGAAATCCGCACTAAGGCTCGTCGTTTGCAAATGGAACATAAATTAGAATTACTCGTTATCGACTATTTACAGCTTATGGAAGGAAGAAGCCGTTCAGGTGATAACCGTGTTCAGGAAGTTGCCGAAATTACTCGTTCACTTAAAGGAATTGCTCGCGAATTAAATATCCCTGTTCTAGCCTTGTCGCAGCTCTCTCGCGCCGTTGAACAAACAAAGCCAGCTATCCCCCGCCTTGCTCACTTGAGAGAATCCGGGTCCATTGAGCAAGACGCTGACGTTGTTATGTTTATTTATCGAAAAGCCGCTGATCGCGGTTATGACATTGAAGAACTTTCTGAAACAGAAAAACATACAGCTCAAGTCTTTATCGCTAAACATCGTAACGGTCCGGTCGGTAAAGTAAACCTCTTCTTTGATGAAGAAACTGTTAGTTTTAAAAATCTTGCTAAGGGAGAATATGATATCCCTGATGAAGAACCCGAGTTTTAATAATTAAGTAAAGAATATGTTTGAAAAACTTAAACAAATCAAAGACCTACGCTCACAAGCTAAGACCATGCAAAATGCTTTGTCTGGCGAATCGGTTACTGTTGACCGCAATGGCGTTTCAATTACGATTAACGGCAACCTGGAAATCACTGCGCTAAGTATCGCCGAAAATCTAAATCCAGCTCAATCAGCTTCTCTTATTAAAGAGCTTTTGAATGACGCTGTAAAAAAAGTTCAAAAGATTATTGCCCAAAAAATGCAAGACATGGGCGGATTAAAAAACTTTGGTTTATAAGATGCGATTGCCTTCCCCTCTTGAACGTTTAATTTCATTATTTTCAAAATTACCTTCGGTCGGTCCTAAAACTGCTGAGCGATATGTTTTTTATTTATTAAAGCAATCGCCAAAGCTTTTAGAAGATATGTCGGCTGCTTTACATGATTTACCAAGCAAGGTCACTAAATGCTCATTATGCAACGGTTTAGCCGAAAAGGACCCATGCTCAATTTGTACTAGTGAGAGTCGCGATAAAACGATTTTATCAATCGTCGCTGATGAACGCGATTTGTTTGTCATTGAAGATACCAATATTTATAATGGCTTATACTTTGTCTTAGGCGGGACAATAAACTCTATTGAGCAAGTGGGCCCGGACGACATTAATGTAAAAGGATTAGTAAAACGGATTAAAGAATTAAAACCAAAAGAAATTATTCTAGCACTTAATCCAACGCTTGACGGAGAAACCACTTCTTTATATTTAGCAAAACTTATTAAACCCTCCGGAATTAAAGTTACTCGTCTGGCTAAAGGCTTGCCGAGCGGAGCGAATATTGAATACGCCGACGGATTAACTATCGGTAACGCCCTCAAATTTAGAAATGAAGTATAAAAAACACCGCTGTAAGAAGCGGCGTTTTAAATTCTATTCATCTTTTGAAAGTTCGTATAACGCCAAATATGATTTGGCAAAAAGTTGATCGTAATTAATTATTGTCGAATTGTATAAAAAGCAACTTAGTTTGATCCATTCCGGCTTATTTTCACTTATTTGTTTTTTATATTGCACTAAACATGTATCAAGGCGATATTCATTGCCAAAATAAACGTTTACAGTTAGCGAATAAGCTTCGGAATTTTTTTCAAAATAAACCATTTTTTGCAATTCGTTGCGTATTAAATCAAAATCAATCTCAACATCCTCCGAGCATAGTACTCGAATACTGTTGACTGAAATCTCGGCTTTAGAGTATTCAACTTTTTTAAGTTGATACGCCGAGCGACATTCTCCTGGTTCATCGAGCCAGGTACTAATTGCCGCCACAAACATAACAGCAACTAAAACCATAAGCATTAATGTTCCAGCTAACTTTATTGTTTTCAATGTACAAGGCTCCTTTCTCAGTAATTTACTTTTATTTAATTCCTATCTAGCCCTAAAGTCAAGACATTGACAAAATACTTAGATTCTATAAGATACTGGAAAAGAACATTAACAATAAAGGAGACCCGAGATGATTATTAACAATACATCTAACAAAACTGATTTAAAAACAGCACGTGAAATTTTTGGGCTTGATCGATTTATCAGTGCTGAAGAAGCCTGGGAAAAACTTGACATTGAATGTATAGGTTCATTATCAAAGGACGAATATTTAAATATTTTTAATTCCCTAAGTATTCCGTTCTCTGCTGAAGAACTCGAACAAAGAAAACCCCATGCATATCTTGTCCCTATTCATACATTTTCTCTAACAGATTTACAACGCATTTTAATTCACGATAGCGATATTTCTTTTAACTATAAAGAAGAAGAAATTCGTGAACAATTAGCTGGGTTAAAAATTCCTAAGCCCAAATGGTATTTAGTTGATGAGGGACCTGGCCTAGCAGCAAATCGTCGTGCAACAAAGCCAAAATATGCACCGCTATTACAGGCAGCTTTGCTGATTCACAAAGTCCGTGATGTAAATATTTTAGCAAAAGGAAGTATTTGCAAAGAATCAATCAGAATTAATGGAGAAACCATTAATCCGGTTCTCCATACAAAAATAGAAAGATCAAAATTCAATATATATTCTTTCTTAAATCTGTCAGAAGTCAGTGGTTCCGAATTCGTTATTTCAATTGACTAAACAAAAAAAGAGCTTATTCCGTATGGAATAAGCTCTTTTAAAATCTATTAAGCGATTTTTGAGATTTCAACTTTAGTCTTAATCTGACGATGTCCGACATTTCGGCGATAACGAGTTTTGTTCTTAAATTTAACAACACTCACCTTATCAGTTTTGGCTGTAGAAATTACTTTAGCCTGAACCTTTTCACCTAATGATGGAACACCTAAGTCAATAGTACCGCTATCATCAAAGGTCATGAGAGTTTCGAAAGAAACCATATCACCATCCTTTGCTTCAAGCTTTTCAATTGAAACAATATCCTTTTCTTTGACAGCGTACTGTTTTCCGCCGGTCTTGATTACTGCAAATTTCATAGTTTTTATTCAATAACAATGTGCTTAGCTTATCGGAGTTTGGCTCGTTTGTCAAGCCAGCCAAAGGCCACAATGAGTAAACCCATCAAACAACCAAGGGTGATAAGGCTCAAAAACTTACCGCGACTTTGTAAAAATATGGCGCTCATACCAAATAAAATTGAAACGGCGCAAAAGATAAATACTGTAGCACGCGGGCTTATTCCGGCGTCGACCAACCTGAAATGCAGATGTTTACGGTCAGGGCTTTTAAATGGGTTTTTCCCGGCCGCTAAACGCCTAATAATTGTCCAAACAACATCTAAGATAGGTACGCCCATTATTAACAGAGCAATTGCAATTTTACCACCGGAAATTATTGATAAAACGCCTAAGACAAAGCCAATTAGCAAAGAACCGGATTCTCCTAAAAATATTTTGGCCGGTGCCCAATTAAGCATTAAGAATCCTAAACAAGCCGCTGCGAACATCAACGCTGCAAAAGCAATGTCCGGCTGATACCAGCGTGTCGTCATTGTAAACAAGAATATGATAATACCACCAACCGTTCCGACCGAGCTTACTAGTCCATCAACTCCATCTAATAATTTCGTGGTATACATCATTCCTAAAATCCAAATCATCGTAAAGGCCGGCATCATCCAAGCGCTTAGATACAATAAGCCACCTGTTGGATTTGTTATTTTTTCAATCCCCACTCCACCAATAACTACCGAAATTACAGCGGCGACGGCAAAACAGAATTGATGAAAGGCTGAAAGTTTTTTTATATCATCAAGTACTCCGCCAATAACAATGATTAATGCTCCAACTAAAACTCCGAGCCAATGATGAATCTCTAGATCACCGGAGACAATTAATTCTCTTCCGCTATATAACGCAACGATTAAACTTACAAAAATTGCGATTCCTCCCAAAAGAGGAACTGGGTACTTATGAAATTTGCGGCTTTCATCCGGATTATCAACGATATTATTACTTTGTGCGAAATTTTTAACAACACGACTCAAAAGCCATGATAAACAAAATGTGCCGATGAAAAAAATTATATAAAACATTTCTATATTGCTTGCGCTTTTTGGACGCTAATTAATAAATCATCGCTCATAACAATAGTATCGCGGCGCGCAACAGCGCCTTCTAGAATCTTTGTTGCGATAGCGTCTTCAACGCGCTCCTGTAGCAAACGTCGCAATGGACGAGCACCGAATTCCGGCTCAAATCCTAATTCGGCTAACTTCTGCACGGCAATATCAGAAATTGAGAATCCATAACCTTTTTCTTCAAGCATCTTAGCAATCTTTTTAAGCATCAGTTTAGTAATCGAAATAACTGCCGCCTGATCCAGTGGTTTAAAGATGATAACTCCGTCAAAACGGTTAATCAATTCCGGACGCATCGCTTTTACCAATTCTTTTTCAACAAGCTCTTCTTTAATTATATCCATTGATTTTCCAGCTCGGACATTTTCTTGAATCAAGGCGGAACCAACGTTTGATGTCGCAATTAAAATTGAACTTGTAAAATCAATAGTTCTCCCCTGCCCGTCCGTTAAACGTCCGTCATCCATAACTTGCAAGAACAAATTCAAGATATCTGGATGAGCTTTTTCAATTTCATCAAGCAAAATCAAAGCAAATGGCATCTTTCGAACCGCTTCCGTCAAATAACCTTGAACGCCTTCCGGTGAACCAATCATCTTAACAACGCTATCGGCCTGTTGATATTCGGACATGTCGATACGAATCATATAATCTTCGCGTCCAAAGTATGTTTCCGCAACAGTTTTCGCTAATTCAGTTTTACCAACACCGGTCGGGCCCAAGAATAAAAAGTTGGCAATTGGACGCTTTCCTTCTCTCAATTCAACTCGAGCGCGACGTAATGATGCAGCAACCATTTGCACTGCTTCTTCTTGACCTATCATTCTTTCATGAATCTTTTCTTCAAGACCTAATAGATTTTTACTTTCATCCTGAGTTAATTTAGTTACGGGAATTTTTGTAATTTCTGTAATAACCTGAGCAATCGCATCCTGATCTACAGTTTTGTTTTCGCGACGCGAAACTTTTACAGCGACTGATTCAAGCACCTCAATAGCCTTTGACGGTAAATACTTATCGTGAATATATCGATCAGTTAATGAAACAACTTCGGCTAGGGCGTGATAGGAAAAATACACATGATACTTAGATTCCATGTAACCTATTTTTGATTCAATCATTAAAATTGCTCGGTTTAAATCCGGTTCCTCTACTTCAACTTTTGCCATACTTGAGCCAAGCGTTGATTTTTCAATATATTTAGAATAATGCTCGTTCGTCGCCGAACTAATACAATAAATCAAACCGCGACTAATAGCGTCTGATAAAACCGAAGCCAAATCAAGACTTTCTTCTCCTCCGGAGCTAATGCCCATGATCTTTTCCAAATCTTTCATGTACAAAATAATATTTCCAGCGCGGCCCACTTCATTAATAACCGTTAAGAGGCGCTCTTGAGCTTGCGCGGCATTTGAACCACCAATTAAACGTGAGACATCAACTTCTAGCAATCGCTTATCCTGAAACGCTTTTGGAACATTTTCTAAAACCATTAAACGGGCAATACCGCCAATAATACTTTCCTTACCGACTCCTTCCGGACCGACTAATATTATTCCGTTACGTCCGCTCTCAATAGAATCAAACATTTGGCGAATCTCCGCATCACGAGCAACACATATATCAACGCGTCCCCATTTAGCAGCCAATGTCCAGTCAATTGAAAAACTATTTAATAAAGGAGTGGCCACAGCCGTATATGCTCTGTCCATGTTAGACGAAGGTTTAAAGCGAGCCATTCGCTTATATAAGTGATATTGTTCGTAAATCTGATTATTAACTCTAAACCAAGCAACGGCATTAACGAGCTTGGTTCGGTCAATTTCTAATTCGTATAATAATTCCTGTAGCTGTTCATCACGGTCGAAAGATGGAACGATCAAGTCAATTGCTCTAACCTTCTCCTGCGCCGCATCCCAAGCAATTGTATACGCTTCAATAAACACCTCTTTGCAAATTGCACTAAAGATAGGATCGCCACCTTCGCGAGCGCGAGTATTAAGTAAGTGCTCAATGCCATGAACTAATTTTTTATCATCAATTGTTAAACGAGAAAAAACGGCGCCGACTTCCGGGCTAGTCATTAAGAGCGCGGCAAAAATATGCAAGGGTTCAACATAAGTAGATTCAAATTTTTGCGCCGTTTCAAAAGCATGTTCAACTGATTTTTCCGCCGCAATATCAAAACCCTCAATGGCATTAATATGTTTTGAACGCTTTTTCTTCAGTTGACTCCAATCTTGAGCGGCTTCTGGGACTGCTTCAGTACTTCGATATACCGGTGGTTTTATTTTATGATCATTTTGTCGTTCACGAGTAACACGATACAAAACAAACATTCCCGGGATCAACGTAAACCAAAAGACAAACAAGAGCCAATGTTTTTCGTTATAAAAAGCCAGCTTGCGCAAAGTTGCCGGACTCAAATTCATAATCGCGTTAACAATTTCGCCGTGCTGATAAAACCAAAAACCAAGCGAGACAACGCCGAGCATCAAAGCAATATAACAAACGATATTTATCCCTGATTCAACCGATTTCTTTACGGCTTTCATTCGTATCACAGTCGAAGAAAGGAGCAAATTGAAATACACAAATTGATTGTTATGAACGGCGCCAATCGCCATACCGGCACAATTTGAACAAACAGAGGTTTTTAAACGTCCGGTACCATTACAGTTTGGACAAACTGTTAAGGGAAGTGTTTGTTCTTGTTTTACTTGCGTCATGGTCTTACAAAATTCCTAATTGTCGGAAAATTTCAAAAATAATAAATAACGGAGCGATGAGCCAGATTGCCAAAGCGGCAAGCGCATAGACGCACCAAAAGGCCATCAAAACGCTGCGTACGCCAATCTGAATAAGTCGAACGAAAAAGCTAATAAGCTTTCCGGCGATATCGCGTTGGCCAAACATCGGCGTAAAAAGATTTTTTAGCCATACTAAAAGCCCGGTGCTTTGTAAACGCCGTTGTAAAAAGTGTCCAACCCATTTAATAACCGACCACAAACCTTGTGAGTACCACCAAATTGGAAAATATAAAATATCCCAAAGGAATTGGATTAAGATTTTGCCGGAGTCGGCCAGTGCTGTGTTTAGAGTCATAGTATGGCTTAATTATACAATCTTTCCCCAAATCTTACCAATAAAAAAGCCGTCCGTGTTTTGGACGACTTTATAAGACCGAGAAGTTTATTTTTCCCCAGTTACTAAATAATAATTTTGCTGGCCGTCATAATCTGTAATGTTAAGCCATTTGTAGTGAGCATCGCTAAAACCAACGTGTTTTAAATTCATTACACACTCATGACCAGTAAAAGGACGGTAGGTTGCTTGTGAGTATTCACGCGACGGATTTTCCAAAAAATATATTTTTCCACCGGGCTTTAGTATTCGCAAGAATCCCCGACATACTTCATCGGCATCTTTAAAATATTTAAAACCAAAACAAATAGTAATGAAATCAAAACAATTTTCTGAAAAATTATCAAAACTATCTTTATTTACATCGAACAATACTCTGGTTCTCTGTGGGTACGGGTAACGTCCAAGAGCGAGTTCCGCAAAATCAAGGGCTATGACCGTCATATCTTTTTTTTCTTCGAGGTATGATTCGTAACCACATAATGCTTCAAGTACTAACCCGCTACACATTCCGGAAAGCAGTTTTGTAATTTCACTGCCATCGGTTCCGCTTAGATTCGGCATATAAGCGGCTACGCGATTCCAGAAAGCAGGATCGCCTTTTTCTTCAGCACTCGGCAATTTAAAGGCGCGCAGACGGCTGATGATTTCTTCAACTTCGTTGTCTGATAATTTTTCTGTCTTTTGATAATAGTTAAAAAGTTTATTTGATAACTTTTCCGCTTCTTCAAAATCAGCACGCTTCACTTTATACGAATTCGAAACGAGCCATGGGTATTTTACTTTCCATTCTGGCAATGGGGGCAAGATAACCCGCATTTCATCATGAATAGGACGTCTTTCTTGCCATTCCGTAATTATTGTCGGCATATTGCCTCCTTTCTGTATTATATTTTTATTCAGTAAAAACTGTTAATTCAATTTCTTTATCGACAACAAAATCGGGTGCCTCTCTGTATTCAGGCTTAATTCCGCCTATTTCAAGATTCCCTCCTTCGGAATGACCTTGATACACTTTCGTGTAAAAAGATAATTCATTACCTAACTTCAAACCTATGATACCGGGC
>CAYGIU010000020.1:0-1836 GCA_964350015.1 uncultured Gammaproteobacteria bacterium | reverse complement strand
ATATATTTTCCCTGAATGTCGAGCAGTCCGATTCTCTGCATTTCCTCAACAAGTGCTTCGGCTATAATATTAACAATGCGTTGTCTTGTGGGCACCTGAACAAATTTTTGGTCCTTAATTCCCACTAAGCTTGTTTTCTCTTTTTTAGTGTCTGTCGAGCTATTTGAGTCCATCTGTTTTTTCTCCTTGTTTTTAAACAGCAATTTTTCTTATTTTTAACGTATTTTCTCGCTTTTGTCAATATCCTTGACATATACCTGGCCCTACTGGTATTATATTGAGTATCTAATAGCCCGCCAGGGCTGTTTTTAAAATCATTTAATATGGATAAGTTATTTAATTATTTCAAGGGAGCTTACGCCGAAATGCGCAAAGTCTCTTGGCCAACTAAAAAAGAAACCTACAACTATACCATCTTGGTTATTGGTGTAAGTTTAGCTATGGCTGCTTTTCTAGGCGGTCTTGATTATCTATTTAATCTAGGAATAGAAAAAATTATCGTACGTTAAACCTATGGCAAAACAAACATTAAACCAAGGCCGACGCTGGTATGTCATTCATACCTATTCTGGTTACGAAGAAAACGTCGCCGAAAATTTGCAACAGCGTGTTGAGTCAATGGATATGGAAGACAAAGTTTTTAATATTTTGATTCCAAAAGAAAAGAAAATTAAAATTCATAACGGAAAACGCAAAGTTGTTGAAGAAAAAATCTTTCCTGGTTATATTCTCGTTGAAATGATTGTTACGGATGATTCTTGGTACGCGGTACGAAACACACCAAACGTCACTGGATTTATCGGAACCGGCAATACGCCGACTCCGGTATCTGATGAAGAAGTTAAAGACTTGCAGAAGCGCATGGGCGTTGAAGAGCCGAAGTTTCAAATCGATGTTTCAGAAGGCTCCCCTGTTCGCATTGTTGATGGTCCGTTTAAGAACTTAGAAGGCAAGGTTATTGAAGTTGATGAAGGCAAAGGTAAAATCAAGGTGCTTCTTTCCATGTTCGGTCGTGAAACACCAGTGGAACTTGATTTCCTTCAGATTAAAAAGATTTAAATTCATTTATGGCTAAGAAAATATTAACAGTTATCAAATTGCAGGTCCGCGGTGGACAGGCAAACCCAGCTCCTCCAATCGGTCCGGCCTTAGGTCAGCACGGTTTGAATATTTCTGAGTTTTGCCAACGCTTCAATGAAGCGACAAAAGATAAGATGGGCGAAGTTGTCCCGGTAGAAATTACCGTCTACGCTGACCGAACTTACAGCTTTATCATGAAAACTCCGCCGGCTGCGGAATTGATTAAGAAGTATGCAAAGATTGAAAAAGGCTCAGGTAAACCATTGACTGAAAAAGTTGGTTCTATTACCCAGTCTCAGTTAGAAGAAATTGCTAAAGCAAAAATGCCGGACCTTAACGCTCGCGACATCGACGCCGCGGCTAAGATTATTGCCGGAACCGCTCGACAGATGGGCGTTGAAATCAAAAAAGATTAATTATTATTAATTGTGGGAGCTCATTAGAGCGTTTGTACCACGAAAATATATGACAGAGAAAAAATCTACTTCGAAGAAAGTTGCAGCTAAAGTAGTTGCTAAGAAGAAAAAAGCTTTTGAATATGATCGCAGCAAAAGCTACTTGGCCGTTGAAGCGATTGATTTAGTTAAGAAGTTCGCTAAAACAAAGTTCGATTCTTCAGTTGAAGTTCACTTCCGCTTAGGTATCGATACTAAAAAGGGCGACCAACAGATCCGTTCAGCAATTTCTTTGCCACACGGAACTGGTAAAACTGTTAAAATTGCCGCTTTTGTATTACCGGAAAACGAAGCCAAGGCT
>CAYGIU010000019.1:10224-10593 GCA_964350015.1 uncultured Gammaproteobacteria bacterium | reverse complement strand
ATATAAGACATATCAATAGAATTTCTTGAATAAAAGTTACCCCTCCTTACGCAAAGCGTGAGGAGGGGCTAGGGGTAGAGTCTACGAACAATCTAAACTATCTCGTCAATCCGTTTTGCCAATTCTTTATCTTTTTCAGTAACAATATCGCCGGCGTCGTGCGTCGATAATTTAATAGTCACTTTATTATAGGTATTGGTCCATTCCGGGTGATGTTTTAATTCTTCAGCAACAGCCGCCACTTTAGTCATAAACGCAAATGCTTCCTTAAAGTCCTTAAACTCAAACTCTCTCACCAACTTGTTATTTTGTTCTTGCCACATATTTTGTTATTAGAGTAAAATTTGTAGTCCCAAGGGGAATCGAACC